>CAZNMK010000105.1:0-8271 GCA_964574045.1 uncultured Roseovarius sp.
CTCGGCCTCGGCCGCGCTGGCCGCCCCTTCGGTGGCGCCCGGCGCGACCTCGCCCCAGCCGGTAACGCCGCTCTCGGTGACGCTGACAAAGAGGGCTTCGGCGCCCTCGATGACGCCCCGGCTGATCGCCAGCGGAAACCGTTTTTTCATGTAGATCGTGCGGAATTCGATGTCGGCCATGTCAGCCCCCTTGCCCGATGCCTGTCAGAAACGCGGTGAGATTGGCGCCCAGCGCCTCGGAGACATAGCCGCCTTCCTGCACGCAAAGCACCGGCAGCCCGGTCCCGGCGATGGCGGCCCCGATCCCGGCAAAGCCCCCGGTCGTCACCGCCAGCCCCCTGAACGGATCGTCGACATGGGCATCGAGCCCCAGCGCCACCACGACGGCATCCGCGCCGAAGGCGGCGATCCGGTCCAGCGCACGGTCGAGCGTTCGCAGATAGTCGTCGTCGCCGGTGCCGCGCGGCAGGGGCAGGTTCAGGTTTGCCCCCAGCCCGGCGCCCGCACCGCGCTCCTGCGCATGGCCCCAGAAGAACGGGTAGAACCGCGCCGGGTCGGCATGGATCGACACCGTCAGAACATCGCCGCGGGCATAGAAAATGCCCTGCGTGCCGTTGCCGTGATGCACGTCCACATCGAGGATCGCCGGGCGCAGGCCCCGCCCGCGCAACCGCTCGGCACCGATGCCGGAGTTGTTGAGAAAGCAGAACCCCCCGGCCAGGTCGGCAAAGGCATGATGCCCCGGCGGACGGCAGAGCGCATAGACCGCCCGCGCGCCGCCGGCCAGCGCATCCGCCCCCGCCACCGCCGTTTGCGCCGACCAGTAGGCGGCCTGCCACGTCTCGGCCGAGATCGGACAGGCGGTATCGGCCTGGTGATAGCCCGCCTGCCCGACCGCGGATCTGGGATAGCCGTCGGTGCGGCTGGCGGGGTGGACGTTCGGGATGACCTCGTCCGAGGCGCCCTCGATCCGCTGCCAGCGGGTGTGGATGGTTTGCAGAAAGGCCAGGTATTCGGCCGTGTGCAGCGCCGCGATGGGGCCCATCCCGGCATCCCCGGGCGCGGCGAATTCGCAGCCCGCCGCCTCGGCCCCCGCGCGCAGGATACCGACCCGCGCGGGAACCTCGGGGTTGGGCAGGCGCGTGCCGTTGGCCATGAAATGGCGCGGATCGTGGGCGCGCTGGCGCTCGTCGAGAAAGGCTTTCATCGCGGGTCTCCCATCAGCGCGTCGAAGGCGGGCGGCATCAGCAGAAAGCTGCGCTCATGTGCGGCCGGACGAAAACCGAGGCGTGTGTAAAAGTCCAGCGCGCGCGCGTTGTCGGTATAGACGGCCAGCTTGAGAAACCGCGCCTGCCAGCGGCGTGCCCCCAGCGCCGCCGCCTGGCGCAGCAGGGTCCGCCCCAGCCCGCGGCCGCGATGCGCCCCCGCGACCCACAGGTCCGAGACATAGGCCCCCGCCGCCCCTTGCGTGGTGGAAAAGACCGCCGAGACGAGCGCCGCCCCCGCCAGATCGGTCCCGGCCCGGGCGACCAGCCCGTGACAGACCGGATCGGATCCCAGGCAGGCCCGCGCCAGCGCGTCTGGCGTGGCGCGGTGCGGATCGCCCAGATCGTCCGAGAGCGCCGCCAGCGCCGCCGCCAGCGCGTCCATGTCCGCCGGGCCGGCGGGGGCGATCCCGATGTCAGAACCCGACATCCGCCGCCCCCTTGAGCCCCAGCATGTCGCGCGCCTCCGCCGGGGTCGCTACCCGCCGGCCCTGCGCCTTTACCAGCGCGCACGCCTTTTCCACCTGCTGGGCGTTCGAGACCGCCAGCACGCCGCGGTCGATGTAAAGACTGTCCTCCAGCCCCACCCGCACATGCCCGCCCATGTCGGCGGCCATCCGGGCGAAAGGCATCTGCGCACGCCCCGCCGCAAGGGCGGAGAACATGTAATCGGCTCCGAAATAGTCGTCGGCGAGGCGCTTCATGTGGCGCAGGTTCTCGGGCTCGGCGGCCATGCCGCCCAGCACCCCGAACACGAACTGGATGAAAAGCGGCGGCCGGACCAGCCCCGATTGCACGAAATGGCGCAGCATCGCCAGATGGCCCATGTCGTAGCATTCGAACTCGAAACGCGCGCCGCGCATCTCGCCCATCTCGTGCAGGATGCGGGCGATGTCGCGCGGGGTATTCTTGAAGACCAGGTCGTCGGTGCCCTCGAGAAACGGCCTTTCCCAGCCGAAGCGCCAGGTCCGCTCGCGCTCGGCCAGCGGGAAGAGCGCGAAATTCATGCTGCCCATGTTGAGCGAGCACATCTCGGGCCGCGCCGTCAGCGCGCCTTCCAGCCGCTGGTCGAGCGTCATCACCGCGCTGCCGCCGGTGGAGATGTTGATCACCGCGTCGCAACGCCGCTTGATCCCGGGCAGGAAGCCCATGAAATGCTCCGCCCGGGCCGAGGGCCGGCCATCGAGCGGATCGCGGGCGTGCAGATGCAGGATCGCCGCGCCGGCGCGGGCCGCCGCCACCGCCTGATCCTCGATGTCGCGCGCGGCAAAGGGCAGATGCGGCGACAGGCTCGGGGTGTGGATCGAGCCGGTGACGGCGCAGGTGACGATGACGGGAGACATCACGCCCGGCCCGCCCGGAACAAGCCGGCGCTGCCCCCGCCGCGCGGGGCGGCGACGGGATCGCGGCGAAGCGGAAGGACGAGCGAACGCATCTCAGAGCCCGGCCTCGGCGATGAAGCGGTCGAGCGCGCGAGTGAGCTTGTCGACGATCTCGTCGACATGCGCGAGCGTCGCGATCATCGGCGGGGCGAGGATGAAGTGATCGCCCGAATACCCCCCGCGCGTGCGCCGGGAATAGACGATCAGGCCCTCGGCATAGGCGGCCTCGACCAGCCGTTCGTGGGCATTGAGCTGCGCCGGCAGCGGCGCCATCGTCGTGCGGTCGGCGACCAGTTCGAACGCCTGCAGCATGCCGATGCCGCGCACGTCGCCGATGAGCGGATAGCGGTTCATCAGCGCCCCGAGCCGCTGGCCGAGCCGGGTTCCGACATCGAGCGCGTTCGCCATCATGCCCTGGCCTTCGATCTCGTCGATCACCGCCAGCCCGGCGGCGCAGGCCAGCGGGTTGCCGGCATAGGTGAAACCGTGAACGAAGCCGCCCGCGCCCATCACCGCCTCGACCACGCGCTCATGCGCCACCACCGCGCCGAGCGGCATGTAGCCCGCGCCGAAGCCCTTCGACAGCACCGCAATGTCGGGTGCCACGCCCCAGTTGTCGGCGGCGAAGAAGGTGCCGGTGCGCCCGCCGCCCGAGAGCACCTCGTCATGGATCAGCAGGACACCGTGGCGGTCGCAGATCTCGCAGATGCGCGCCATGTAGCCCGCGGGCGGCACCAGGCAGCCGGTCGAGGCGCCGCCCACGGGCTCGACGATGAAGGCCAGCACCGTCTCGGGGCCCTCTCGCAGGATGCACGCCTCGAGCATGTCGGCATAATGCCGGCCGGTTTCGGGGTCGGACGCATCGAGCCCGTCGAGATAGGCGCGGGGCGCGGGGATTTTCGGCATCCTTTGCAGCATCGGATCGAAAGGCGCGGTCATCGGCGCGTAGCCCGTCAGCGCCAGCGCCCCCAGCGTCGCGCCGTGATAGGAGGGATGGCGCGAGATCACCTTGAACCGCTGCGCCTGCCCGCGCGCCAGCGCGTACTGGCGCGCCAGCTTGATCGCCGTTTCCACCGCCTCGGACCCGCCGGAGACGAAGAACACCCGCTCCAGCCCCTCGGGCGCCAGCCCCGCCACCCGCGCCGCCAATGCCTCGGCCGCCTCGGTCTCGAAATGGAGCCGATAGCCGAAGGTCGATATCTCCATCTGCCGGCGCATCGCCGCCAGAACCCGGGGGTTGGAATAGCCTATGTTGCACACCATCGCCGCCGAGGAACCGTCGAGATAACGCCTGCCGTCGACGTCCCACAGATAGACCCCCTCGGCCCGCGCCAGCCGGGGCCGGCGCAGGCGCGACTGGTAGAAGAGATGGCTCTTGCCCGCTGCGTTCATTGTCCCAGCCTCGTCCCGGTCTCAGGCCACCCAGAAGGCCTTTTCGAGATCGGTGAACTCGTCCGCCGGCCCCTCGAACTTGTTGCGCCCCAGCTCGAGCACGTAGACATAGTCGGCGATCTTGAGCGCGTGGCGGATCTCCTGATCGACCAGCAGGATGGTCAGCCCGTCGACCCGCGCCAGATCGACCAGCATCGCGTAGACCTCCTCGGCAAGCCGCTTGGACAGGCCGGCGGTGGGTTCGTCCACCAGCAGCATGCGCGGCTCGGACATCAGCGTGCGGCCGATCTCGACCATGCGCTGCTGGCCGCCCGACAACTCGCCCGTGACCTGCCTGCGCTTGTCGCGGAGCGCCGGAAAGCGTTCGTAGTTGGCCTCGATCTTGTCGCGCACCTGACGGCGGTCGCGGCGAAAGGTCCAGCCGCCCAGTTCGAGGTTCTCCTCGACGGTCATGTCCTTGAAGACGCCGGGCTGCTGCGGGATGTAGGCCAGCCCCTTGAGGATCTTCTCCTGCGGCGGGATGCCGAGGATCGACGCGCCCTCGAGCAGGATATCGCCCTTGTTGGGAGTGAGAAACCCGAACGCGGCCTTGAGCGCGGTCGACTTGCCCACCCCGTTGGCGCCCAGGATGGTGGTGATCCGGCCCTGCCGCGCCTTGATGTAGAGATCGGAAAGGATGTTGAGGTCGCGGTAGTAGCCGACCGAGAGGTTGCGCATCTCCAGAACGGTGGCGGGTTCGCTCATGCCGTCTCCTCCTCCTCGACGGCGGAGCCGAGATAGGCCTCGAGAACCGCGGGGTCGTTCTTGACCTCGTCGGGCGGCCCGTCGGCGATGAGGTCGCCGAAGTTCAGCACCAGAAGGCGCCCGCAGAGCGAAAAGATCGAATCCATCTGGTGGCTGATGAGGACGATCGCCTTGCCGGCGTCGTTCACCCGGCGGATATAGGCATAGATCACCTCCATCAGCTTCGGGTGCACGCCGGCGAAGGGTTCGTCGAGGATGATGACATCGGGATCGAGCATCAGCAGCCGCCCGAGTTCCAGCAGTTTCTGCTGCCCGCCCGACAGCGCCTGCGCGTGTTCGTTGCGCAGATGGTCGATAGTGAGGAATTCCAGCACCTCCATCGCGCGCCCGGTCAGTTCGGCCCGGCCGTGGGCGTGACCCAGCGCCAGCGCCGGCACGTAGAGGTTTTCCAGCACCGTCATCCGCCGGAACGAGCGCGTCACCTGAAAGGTGCGCCCGAGCCCGGCGCGCGCCACCTCGAATGGCGGGAACTGGTCGATGCGCCGCCCGTTCAGGTAAACCGTGCCGCTGGTGGGCGTGATCGCCCCGTCGAGGATGTTGGTGAGCGTCGTCTTGCCGGCGCCGTTGGGTCCGATGAGGCCAATGAGTTCGGGGCCGTTCACTTCGAAGCAGACGCCCCTGAGCACAATGATGCCGCCGAAACTCATGTGCAGGTTGGTGACCTGGAGATTTATCAATCCGGAGCCTCCGTTCGGTGCGGGCCGCCGCCGGGGCCGGTGACGGTGGAGGCGCGCCCCGCCACGGTTTCCTCGGCCACGCCCCGGCGCCGGAACCGGGCGATCAGCGGCGCGATCAACCCGTTGCGGAAGAACCTGAGCGTGATCATCAGCAGGATGCCGAAGAACACCAGCCGCCAGATCGTCATGTCGACCTCGACCCCGCCGATGACGAAACTGTTGCGCAGAAGCTCCAGCAGCACCTGCAGGATGATGGCGCCGATGGCGGCGGCGACGAAATTCTCGATCCCGCCGATCACCGCCATCGCCACCACCAGGCTCATCTGCAGCAGAAAGAGCATGTTGGGGGTGATGATCTGGACATAGTGCCCCTGCACGGCGCCGGCGGCCGCGGCCATGGCGCAGGTGACGGTAAAGACCAGCACCTTGTATCTGGTGGTGTTCACCCCCAGCGCGGCGGCGGCGTCCTGATCCTCGCGCAGGGCGCGCACGAAAAGGCCGAAGCGCGAATGCGCCAGCCAGCCGAGGACGGCGAGGCAGATCAGCAACAGCCCCAGCATGGTGTAATAGGGCGGGATCTTGTCGGTGGGTTCGAAATACGTACCGAAAAGCGTGATACCGCTGGGATAGAGCGCCGGCAGTTCGAGCCCGGCCTGGCCGCGGGTGATGTCGATCTCGGCCGAGATCGTGGCCTTGAGGATTTCCGAGAACCCCAGCGTGAAGAGCGCCAGATAGGCCGCCCGCAACCTGAGCACCAGCATCCCCACCAGGAACCCCGCCAGCGCCCCCATCAGCGTGCCCAGGACGATGCCGAGAGCCACCGGCATCGTCGTCACCTCGACGCTGCCGCCCCAGGCATCGAGCGCCTGGCGCAGGCAGTCCTGCGTCAGCGTGGTCGAGGTCACGCCGATGGGATTGACCACCACCAGCCACTGGCCGAAGAACTCGGTCTCGGCGCAAAGCCCGGTGGGTTCGGGCGAGAGATAGATGTAGTGGCACAAGAGCCCGGTGGAATAGGCACCGATCGCCATGAACCCCATGTGCCCGAACGAGAACTGCCCGGCATAGCCCGACAGCATCGACCAGCTGGCCGCCAGGATGGCGTAGAAAAAGCCGGTGATGAGGATGTGCATGACATAGTCGTAATCCGCGCCGCCGTAGATCAGCGGAAAGATCAGCAGCAGCCCCAGAAACAGTGCGCCGGCGATGTTGGGTATCTGGCGGGTCATGGCGTCGCCTCCGGCGCGGAGGGCCGGGGCCGCGGGTGAAACGGGGATTGCTTGCGTCTGGGGTCAAAAAGAAGGGCAGCGCCGGCCCGCGGGGGGGTGCGATAGCGCCGCCCCGGGGGGGCGGGCCGGCGCTGCCCGGCGTGCCGCCGGGCGGATTCCGCTCCGGTATCATGGGAGAAACCGGCCTGTATCGGCGATCGGCGGATGATGCCCGTGCCCATGCGCGCCTCCTCAGAACTGGCCGTGCGCGCCGCTGGCGAAGCGGCGGCCGAACATGCCGGTGGGGCGCAGAAGCAGCGTCAGCGTCAGCACGATCATGCCGTAGGCGGGGATATAGCTCGCCGCCTTCTGCGCGTCGGGGATGCAGCCGGTGCCGGCGGCCTCGACGAGCCCCACCATGATGCCGCCGATGAAGGCGCCGGGCAGCGATCCGAGCCCCCCCAGCACGACGATGACGAAAGAGCGCATCGCCGGGATTGCGCCGACCTGGGGCAGCCACGAAAACGCCTGCACCAGCAGCGCCCCGGCCAGCGCCGCGATCATGCCGCCCAGCGCGAATGCCAGCATGTTCATGCGGTCGGGGCTGATGCCGGCTATGGCGGCGGCCTCGCGATCCTGGCTGACCGCGCGCAGCGCCTTGCCGGTCCAGGTGCGGTGCATGAAATAGAGCAGCGCCAGCAGCACCAGGATGCAGGTGACGGCGGCGCTCAGGCGCGGGCTCGAGATGGTGACCTGCTCGAACAGCGTCATGCTGCCGCGGCTTGTCTTGATCCAGACCGGATCGGCCTCGGCCGGAAAGCGCCAGCGCGGGAACTCGACGTAACGCTGCACCTTGACCGGGCTCGCCCCGGCGACCGCCTGCACGAAGTATTGCAGGGTAAAGGCCAGTCCGAAAGTGACCAGGATGCCGTATTCGACGGGTCGGTCGATCTTGCCGTGATACATCGGTGTCAGCATCAGCCGCTCGAAGACGGCGCCGATGGCGAAGGCCACGGCGCAGGCGCCGAGCACGCCCAACAGCGGGTTGACCCCCGGAACCAGCACCTCGGTGATCCAGTAGACCACCATGCCGCCGATCATGTAGAATTCGCCATGGGCGAAGCTGACGACCCCGAGGATGGAGAATATCAGCGACAGCCCCAGCGCCATGAATCCGTAGATGATGCCGATGATCAGCCCGTTCACGACCTGGCTGGCGACGAAGCCGCCCGAGGTGACGCAGACATTGTCGGGATCGGCGAAACTGAAGGTGACCGCCACGATCAGCACCGCCAGAAGCGCCAGCGCGGTGGTCAGGTATCCCGACGCCCGCGGCGTGCCGGCCCAGATCGCGGCGATACCCACCGGCCCCAGCGCGGCACCGGCCATTGTGCCGATGAAGGTGGCGTTCGAGGTGTCCAGATCGCGGGCCAGATAGCGGCGCCGGATCAGGATGCTTCCGGTCACGCCCCAGAACATCATCCAGCCCAGAACGCCCCAGAAGAGCACAGGAAATTCCAACGTCACCCCCCCCCGAAAGAGC
>CAZNMK010000106.1:0-8249 GCA_964574045.1 uncultured Roseovarius sp.
GTCGGCGTCGAGCACGCGGTCCTCGCGCAGATAGGCATGCGCCAGCACGAAATCGCCCAGCGACTGCGAATTGCGCAGTCCGGCGCAATGGCCCAGCATGATCCAGGCATGCGGGCGCAGCACGGCGATATGGTCGGTCGCGGTCTTGGCGTTCGACGGGCCGATGCCGATATTGACCAGGGTGATGCCGCTGCCGCCGGCGCGGGTGAGGTGAAAGCTGGGCATCTGCGGCAGTTTGGCGGAGATGTCCAGCGGCGCGTCGGGTTCGGTGATCGCGACGTTGCCGGGGCCGACGAAGCTCAGATACCCGCTTTCGGGTGCGGCCAGCATGCGGCGCGCGAAAGCCTCGAATTCCGAGACATAGAACTGGTAGTTGGTGAACAGGACATGGTTCTGGAAATGCTCGGGGTCGGTGGCGGTGTAGTGCGACAGCCGCGCCAGCGAATAATCCACTCGCTGCGCGGTAAAGGGGGCCAGCGGCATCGTCCCGCCGGGTCCGGGCCGGAACGTGCCGTTGACGATGTCGTCGCTGGTCGTGGTCAGGTCGGGCACATCGAAGATGTCGCGCAGGGTAAAGCCGGCGGCGCCTTCCTGCGGAACGGTGAGGCCGGGATCGGCCGCCACCGCGAAATGCACCGGCATCGGCGTGTCCGACAGCCCGATCGTGACCGGCACGCCGTGATTGGCCATGATCAGTTCGATCTGCTGGCGCAGGTAGTGGCGAAAGAGCCGCGGCCGGGTGACGGTGGTGGCGTAGGTGCCCGGCCCGGCGACATGGCCAAAGCTGAGGCGGCTGTCGATCTTGCCGTAGCTGGCCGTCGTCAGGCGGATTTCGGGATAGAACGCGCGCACCCGGCAGGACGGCGCGCCCCGGGCCAGGGCGGTGGCGAATTCCCCGCGCAGGAACTCCGCCGCGCCCTCGTAAAGCGCGATCAGCCGTTCGACCGCGCGCTGCGCGTCGGCAAAGCTTTCCGCTGCGGGCAGGTCGGGGGTTTTCACCCCGCCCGTCGGATCGGCGGGCACCATTGGGCGGCTCCATTGCTCGGTGGACACGGGCCACGTTGACATGCGGCGGCAGCGGGATCAACCTGCGCCGGTACCTGGCGGAGAAGGGGGATGCCGGCATGGATTTCGAGACGGTCGCGCCGGCGGATTTCGGCGCCTCGCTCAGCGGGCTCGGGCTGAACCTGCTGGTCCGCGACGTCGCGGCCGAGCTGCGGTTCCTGGAAACCGCGTTCGGCATGGCGGGGCACCGGGCGGACCGGGATTTCGCCATCGTGACCTATGGCGGGGCGGTGTTCCAGTTGCACGCCGATCACACCTATGGGGCCAACCCCCTGCTGGGCCTCTTGCCCGAGGCGGGGGCGCGCGGGGCGGGGCTGGAAATCCGGCTCTACGAAACCGACCCGGATGCGGCGGCGGCGCGCGCGCAGGATGCGGGCGGGCATGTGCTGCAGGCGCCGGCGAACAAGCCGCACGGGCTGCGCGAGGCGTATATCCTTTGCGAAAACGGCTATGCCTGGGTGCCGTCGCGACCGCTGAGCATGGACGAACGCGCGGCGACGGACTAAGACCGCGCGCATGGGCAAGGTTCTGATTTCCTTTGGGCATGGCTATTCGGCGCGGGCGCTGGCGCCGCGGCTTCTTGCGCGCGGCTGGCGCATCTGGGGCACCACCCGCAAGCCCGAAAAGGCGGCCGAGATCGAGGCCGAAGGGGCGATCCCCGTGCTCTGGCCCGATGGCGACCTGGCCGAGGCATTCGCGACCGCCACCCATATCCTGGTTTCCGCCGGCCCCGACGAGGGCGGCGACCCGGTGCTGGCGCGTCTGGGCGCGGAAATCCGCGCGCTGGCGCCGAAACTCGACTGGGCGGGGTATCTGTCGACCACCGGGGTCTATGGCGACCATTCCGGTGCGTGGGTCGACGAGACCACGCCGCTGACGCCGGCCACCGGGCGCGGGCGCCGGCGCGTCATGGCCGAGGACCAGTGGCGCGCGGTCGAGGGGCTGCCGCTGCACATCTTCCGGCTGGCGGGCATCTACGGCCCCGGCCGCGGCCCGTTCGAGAAGGTCCGCCAGGGCACGGCGCGGCGCATCGTCAAGCCCGGCCAGGTCTTCAGCCGTATCCATGTCGAGGACATCGCGCAGGTGCTCGCGGCCTCGATCGACCGGCCGAACCCCGGAGCGGTCTACAACGTCTGCGACGACGACCCCGCCCCGCCGCAGGACGTGATCGCCCATGCCGCCCGCCTGCTGGGCGTGCCGGTGCCGCCCGAGGAGCCCTATGACGATGCGGCGATGAGCCCGATGGCGCGCAGCTTCTACGCCGAGTCGAAGAAGGTCTCGAACCGCCGCATGCGCGAGGAACTGGGCGTGAGCCTGCTCTATCCCGATTACCGGACCGGGCTGCGGGCGCTGCTGGACGCCTCCGCCTGAGATGCGCGTCCAGCGCGGGCCGTACGCATTGCGGCGTCCGGCCAAAGCCCCTAAGCATCGGCCGGGCCTGCCCCGCATGCGCCCCCCGTACCCGCCTCGGAGCTCGACATGTCCCTTGCCGGCCTTGCCCTCGTTCTCGCAGCCGCCTTTTGTCACGCCACCTGGAATGTGTTCGTCAAGCGCATCAATGGCGGGGCCGAGCTGATCTGGCTCTTTTCGCTTTTGACGGTGCTGATCTATCTGCCGCTCGCCGTCTGGATCGTCCTGGTCCAAAGGCCGCAATTCGGACCCTGGTCATACGTCTTTCTCGCCGGCAGCACGGCGCTGCACCTGGGCTATTTCCTGCTGCTGCAGGCCGGCTACAGGCGCGGAGATCTGTCGCTCGTCTACCCGGTCGCGCGCGCCACCGGCCCGCTCTTGTCCACGTCCTTTGCGGTGATGTTCCTGGGCGAGAGCCTGACCCTGCAGATGGCCGCCGGCGCGCTGGTCATCGTCCTGGGCGTGCTGATGCTGACAGGGGGCCTGAGGTCGGGGGCGCGCCAGCTTGGCGTGTCGCTGGCATTCGGGATGGGCGTCGGCGTTCTGATCGGCAGCTATACCGTCTGGGACGCCTATGCGGTCGCGGTTCTCGCGGTGCCGCCGCTGCTGCTCGATTACGCGTCGAACCTAGGGCGGCTGGTGATCCTGGCGCCGGCGGCCTACCGGGCGCGCGCGGCCATGGGCCGGCATTGGCGCGATCACCGGGGCGGCGTGCTGGCCATCGCGGTGCTGAGCCCGCTGGCCTATATCCTGGTGCTTTACGCGCTGACCTTCACGCCGGTGGCCTATGTCGCGCCCCTGCGCGAGAGCAGCGTTCTGCTGGGCGTTCTCGCCGGCAGCCTGCTGCTCGGCGAGGGCCGGCTGCGGCAGCGGCTGGGTTGGGCCGCGGTGATCCTGGCGGGGATGGCGCTGCTGGTCTCGGCCTAGCCGTTCTCGCGCAGGATCGTGCCGGCAAGATAGAGCGAGCCGCAGATCAGGATGCGCGCCGCCGGTTCCTCTGCCGCGATCGCGCGCACGGCCGCCAGCGCGCTGTCGGCGGTCTGCGCGCGCATCCCGGCGGCGCGGGCGGCGGCGGCGGTCGCCTCGGCCGACAGCGTGTTGGGCTCGCCGGGGATCGACACCGCAGCAAGGCTCGCGACATGCGCTGCGAGCGGGCGCATGTATCCGGCCACGTCCTTGGTGTTCATCATCCCGCAGATCAGGTGCGTAGGCCGCGCCGGCAGGCTGGCCAGGTGGCGCGCCAGCGCGGCGCCGGCGGCGGGGTTGTGGCCGCCGTCGAGCCAGATTTCGGCCCCCGGCGCGGCCTCGGCCAGCGGGCCGGTGCGCAGCCGCTGCATCCGCGCCGGCCACCTGGCCCGGCTCACCGCCGCCTCGAGCGCGGCTTCGCCGAAGCCCAGATGGCGCAGCGCGGCGAGGGCGGCGCCGGCATTCGCGATCTGGTGCGCACCGGGCAGGTTGGGCAGCGGCAGGTCGCACAGCCCGGTCTCGTCCTGGTAGACCAGCCGCCCGCGTTCCTCGAATGCGTGCCAGTGCTGGCCATGCGCCAGAAGCGGGCTGCCGGTGCGGCGCGCGGCGGCCTCGATCGCCGCCATCGCCTCGTCCTCTTGCGGGCCGACGACGCAAGGCACGCCGCGCTTGAGGATGCCGGCCTTCTCGGCGGCGATCGCGGCCAGCGTGTCGCCGAGATAGGTTTCGTGATCCATCGACACCGGGGTGACGACGGTCAGCGCCGGGCGCGCGATCACGTTGGTGGCGTCGAGCCGCCCGCCCAGCCCGACCTCGAGCAGGGTATGGCCGGCGGGTACGCGCGACATGGCCAGAAGGGCGGCGCAGGTGGTGATCTCGAAATAGGTGATCGGCTCGCCACCGTTGGCGGCCTCGCATTCGTCCAGCACCGCCGTCAGGTCGGGCTCCGAGATCGGCGCGCCGGCCAGGTAGATGCGTTCGTGAAACCGCGCCAGGTGCGGCGAGGTATAGGCGTGCACCCGCGAGCCCGCACCCTCGATCCCGGCGCGGATCATCGCCAGGGTCGATCCCTTGCCGTTGGTGCCGGCGATGTGGATCACCGGCGGCAGCGCGTCTTGCGGATTGCCCAGGCGGCCGAGCAGGCGCCAGACCCGGTCGAGCGTGAGGTCGATGATCTTGGGGTGCAGCGACATCATCCGTTGCAGGATGACGTCCGAGGCAGGGCCGCTCATTTCCCGGCTGGTGTCTTGCCGGCCGGCTTTGCGGCCCTGTCCGGGTCGGGCGCTTTCGGTTCGTCGGCCTCTGCCTTGTCCGCGGACGTGCCGGGCGCGGGCAGATCGCCGCGCACCATTGGCGGCAGGCCGAGCAGCATCCGGGTGATCCTGATCAGTTCCTCGCGCTGGTCGGTGCGCCGCGTGACCCGGTCGAGCATGCCGTGATCGAGCAGGTACTCGGCCCGCTGAAAGCCGTCGGGCAGTTTTTCGCGGATCGTCTGCTCGATCACCCGCGGGCCGGCGAAGCAGATCAGGGCGCCGGGTTCGGCGATCTGGACGTCGCCCAGCATGGCGTAGGATGCCGTCACCCCCCCGGTGGTGGGATGCGTCAGAACCACGATATAGGGCTGTCCCGCATCGCGCAGCATCTGCACCGCGACGGTGGTGCGCGGCATCTGCATCAGGCTGAGGATGCCCTCCTGCATGCGGGCGCCGCCGGCGGCGGAAAAGAGGATGAGCGGGCGCTTGAGCCGGACGGCGGTTTCGGCGGCGGCGATGATGGCGTTGCCGACATACATCCCCATCGAGCCGCCCATGAACGAGAAATCCTGTGCCGCCGCCACGATGGGCGTGCGCCCGATCTCGCCGGTGGCGACCAGCATCGCCTCGGGCTCGCCGGTGGCCTTTTGCGCCGCGCGCATGCGGTCGGGGTATTTCTTCTGATCGCGGAACTGCAGCGGGTCGGCGGTGGGCCGGGGCACCGCGACCTCGGAAAAGATGCCGCCGTCGAAGAGCGCGGCGAAGCGCGCCCGCGGGCCGATCGGCATGTGGTAGCCGCAACTGGTGCAGACGTTGAGGTTTTCCTTGAGTTCGCGGTGAAACAGCATCGTGCCGCAGCCATCGCATTTGGACCAGAGGTTTTCGGGGATTTCCCGGCGCGAAAAGATCGAGTTGATCCGCGGGCGCACGTAGTTGGTGATCCAGTTCATGCCGGCCGTTTCCGTTTCGCTTTGCCGCCCCGAGATAGGCGCTGGGCGCGGGAATTGCAATCAGACACGCAAGGCCAGCCGGACGGCCAGCCAGGTGCACAGGACGAATCCCGCCTCGACCGGCAGGACGTACCAGGCGATGCCCGGCGCCGACAGATCGAGCGGCACGGTATAAAGCGCCAGCCCGTCAAGGTTGCCCGCCGGCGCGGTGACGAGGACGGCAAAGACGTTGTTGAGGAAATGCAGCGCGATGGCCGGGCCCAGCGTGCCGGCGCGGGCCGTCAGATCGGCTGCGGCGGCGCCGAAAAGCGCGGCCCAGAGCACGATCACCCAGCTGTTGCCGCCAGCCAGGCCGGGGGCATAGTGCATAAGCCCGAAGAGCGCCGAGGGCAGGCCTATCCAGATCGCGGGATGGGCAAAGCGCGCGGCCAGCTGGCTTTGCAGGTAGCCGCGGAAGGTCAGTTCCTCGGCCGCGATCTGGATCATCACCGCCGTCGCCGCCAGCGGCAGCCACCGCAGCCATGTTGCGGGCTCCAGGTTGGCCTGTGGCGCATAGTCCTCGGGCATGGGCAGGACGAAGACCAGCAGATAGAGCGGCAGCAGGAACATCGCGCAGCGCAGGAACTGCCGCGCGGCACGCGCAGGCGGGCCCAGAAGGGTGCCGAGCCGGCGCCGGTGCACCAGCCTCAGCGCCGCCCAGAGCGCGACGATCAGCAGCGCGAACTGAAACAGCATGACCAGCACGCCGGCCGGTGTCCGGTCGGGGGCCTGAGCGGTGCTGCCGATACCGGCAAGCGGCGCGGCCAGCGCGACATAGAAAAGCGCCATCGGAAAGAAGAGCGCCACCACCAGGCCCGCGCCCGCCAGCAGGCGCAGCGGATGGGACGAGGGGCGCGCGGGCGCGACCAGGGCGTCGAAAGCGGCATAACGCATGGGCGCAGGCTATGGCCTGCCGCCGGTCCGGGCAATGCCCGTCGCACCGGGCGGGAGGGGGCGCTGCCCCCGTCGCGCGCGGGCGCGCGCGACCCCCCGGAGTATTTGCAGCAAGATGAAGCCGGACGGGCCAAGGCTTCATCTTGCCGGAAATACTCCCGCCGGAGGCATGAAACTCTTGTCGGATGCGGCATTTCGTGACGCCGGGCGGGCGCCACAACCGGCTTGCCCAGTCGCTGGCGGTGGCCTAGACCGGAGGCAACCGAAATCCGAGAGGCCCAGATGACCGACATCGACAAGAAAAATCTGCCCAGCCGCTACGTGACCGAAGGCCCCGCGCGGGCGCCGCACCGGTCGTATTACTACGCCATGGGCATGACCGAGGAGGAGATCCACCAGCCGCTGGTGGGCGTCGCCACCTGCTGGAACGAGGCCGCACCGTGCAACATCGCGCTGTCGCGGCAGGCGCAGTCGGTCAAGAAAGGGGTGAGCGAGGCCCGCGGCACCCCGCGCGAATTCACCACCATCACCGTGACCGACGGCATCGCCATGGGACACGAGGGAATGCGTTCGTCGCTGCCCTCGCGCGAGGCGATCGCCGACACCGTCGAGCTGACGATGCGCGGGCACTGCTACGATGCGCTCGTGGGGCTGGCGGGTTGCGACAAGTCGCTGCCGGGGATGATGATGGCGATGGTGCGGCTCAACGTGCCCTCGGTCTTCATCTATGGCGGCTCGATCCTGCCGGGCCGGGCGCCGGCGGTCGAGGGGATACCCGAGGATTTCATCGGCCGCGACCTGACCGTGCAGGACATGTTCGAGGCCGTGGGCAGGCACCAGAGCGGCGAGCTGAGCGAGGCCGCGCTCTACGTGCTCGAACGCGCCGCCTGTCCCTCGGCCGGGGCCTGCGGCGGCCAGTTCACCGCCAACACCATGGCCTGCGTATCCGAGGCCATCGGGCTGGCGCTGATGAACAGCTCGGGCGCGCCGGCGCCCTACGAGTCGCGCGACCACTACGGCGAGGAAAGCGGCAAGGCGGTGATGAACCTGCTGGCGAAAAACATCCGCGCCCGCGACGTCGTCACCCGCAAGAGCCTCGAGAACGCCGCGCGCGTGGTGGCCTGCACCGGCGGGTCGACCAATGCCGGGCTGCACCTGCCGGCGATCGCCCACGAGGCGGGGATCGAGTTCTATCTCGACGATGTCTGCGAGATCTTCCGCGACACCCCCTATTTCGTCGATCTCAAGCCGGGCGGGCAGTTCGTCGCGCTCGACCTCTACGAGGCCGGCGGCATTCCGGTGGTGATGAAGGAGCTGCGCAAGGCCGGGCTCATCCACGAGGATTGCCTGACCGCCAGCGGGCTTTCCATCGGCGAGGAGCTGGACCTGATCAAGCGCAAGGTCGACGGCCGGGTGATCCACCCGATCGAGACGCCGCTGACCAGGACCGGCGGCGTCGTCGGGCTCAAGGGCAACCTGGCGCCGGAAGGAGCGATCGTAAAGGTCGCAGGCATTGCCGAGGAAAACCAGGTTTTCACCGGCCCGGCGCGGGTGTTCGAGTGCGAGGAGGACGCGTTCGAGGCGGTCAAGAAGCGCGGGTACGAGGAGGGCGAGGTCATCGTCATCCGCAACGAGGGCCCCGCCGGCGGCCCCGGCATGCGCGAGATGCTGG
>CAZNMK010000107.1:0-8180 GCA_964574045.1 uncultured Roseovarius sp.
TGCCGGGCAGCTGACCTATTACGCGGTGGGCAAGGCGCTGGGCATCGACGTGATCTCGCCCCAGATGGCGATCAGGGGCTAGCGCGGCATACCGGCGCGGGCGGGCCGGGACCCCCCTCCCGTTTCGGCGTGTCCTGCGCCGGTCATTGGCCGCCCCCCCCGGGGGCGGTCTTTTTTCGCCGGAACGGCGGTGGGTGTCTTGCCTTGGCCGATATTATGTGCATACATAATAAATCGTGAGAGACAGATCGAAAGGCGCTGCCGATGCTGTTGCGGAACGCGACCGTTGCCACCATGACCGACACCGCGCCCTACGGGCTGATCGAGGACGCGGCGGTGTCGATCGACGCCGGCGCGGTGCGCTGGGTCGGACCGCAGAGCGACCTGCCCGCCGCGCTGGCCGAGGCCGGCGAGGACATCGAGGGGCGGCTGATCACCCCGGCGCCGATCGACTGCCACACGCATGTCGTCTTTGGCGGCGACCGCGCCGGCGAGTTCGAGATGCGGCTCGAAGGCGCGAGCTACGAAGAGGTGGCGCGCGCCGGCGGCGGTATCGTCGCGACCGTGCGGGCGACGCGGCAGGCGGCCGAGGGCGACCTGCTGAGGGGCGCGCTGCGGCGGGTCGACGCGCTGATCGCCGAGGGCACGGCGACGATCGAGGTCAAGTCGGGCTACGGCCTGGATATCGAGACCGAGCTCAAGATGCTGCGCGTCGCGCGAGAGATCGCTGCGGCGCGCGCGGTACGGATCAGGACGACGTTTCTGGGTGCCCATGCCGTGCCCGAGGATTACCGGGGCCGCAACGCCGACTATATCGCCGAGGTCTGCCTGCCGGCGCTTGAGGCCGCGGCCGATGCCGGGCTGGCCGACGCGGTCGACGCCTTTTGCGAGGGGATCGCGTTTTCGGCCGCCGAGATCGCCCCGGTTTTCGCCCGAGCCAGGGAACTGGGCCTGCCGGTCAAGCTGCACGCCGAACAGCTGAGCAATATCGGCGGCACCAGGCTGGCGGCGGAGTACGGCGCGCTGTCGGCCGATCACGTGGAATACGCCGACGAAGGCGACGCCGCGGCGCTGGCCCGGTCCGGCAGCGTCGCGGTGCTGTTGCCGGGGGCGTTCTATACCCTGCGCGAAACGCAGGTGCCGCCCGTCGCCGCGTTTCGCGACCGCGGCGTGCCGATGGCGCTGGCGACCGACTGCAACCCAGGATCGTCGCCGATGACCTCGCTCCTCTTGGCGATGAACATGGGCTGCACGCTTTTCCGCCTGACGCCCGAAGAGGCGCTGGCGGGCGTGACGCGCAACGCGGCAAAGGCGCTGGGGCTCGACGATTGCGGCGTGATCGCGCCGGGCAAGCGCGCCGACCTGGCGATCTGGGATGTGACGCGCCCGGCCGAGCTGGCCTATCGCATCGGGTTCAACCCGCTTTACCGGCGCATCTTCGGAGGGGCGGAATGAGCGAGGTTCTGCCGCCCGGCTGCGCGACGCTCGGACCGCTGGAGCGCTTCTGGCGCGTGCGCCGCGCGGCGGCGCTCGCCGGGGCGGTGCTGCCCGGTGTCGAGGCAGCGGCCCGGCTGGTGGCGCGGGCCGCTGCCGGCAAGGAGGCGGTGTACGGCGTCAACACCGGCTTCGGCAAGCTCGCCAGCGTCAAGATCCCGCCCGAAGAGACCGAGGCGCTGCAGCGCAACCTGATCCTCAGCCATTGCTGCGGGGTCGGCGCGCCTCTGGACCCGGGTGCGGTGCGGCTGATGATGGCGCTCAAGCTCTTGTCGCTGGGGCGCGGGGCCTCGGGCGTGCGCTGGCAGACGGTCGAACTGATCGAGGGGATGCTGGCGCGCGGCGTGACGCCGGTGGTGCCCGAACAGGGCTCGGTCGGGGCCTCGGGCGATCTGGCGCCGCTGGCGCATCTGGCGGCGGTGATGATCGGCGCCGGCGAGGCGGTGGTCGGGGGCGAACGGCTGGGCGGTGCGGAGGCGCTGGAACGGGCGGGGCTGGAGCCCGTCGTTCTGGGCCCCAAGGAGGGGCTGGCGCTGATCAACGGGACGCAGTTTTCCACCGCGCTGGCGCTCATCGGGCTGTGGGAGGCGTGGCGCAACGCGCGCGCCTGCATCGTCACGGCGGCGATGTCGACGGATGCGATCATGGGCTCGACCGCGCCGCTGGTCGACGCGATCCACACCCTGCGCGGGCACCCCGGCCAGATTGCCGCCGCGCGCGCGCAGCGGGCGCTGATGGAGGGCAGCGAGATCCGCGAAAGCCACCGCGAGGGCGACAGCCGGGTGCAGGATCCGTACTGCATCCGTTGCCAGGCGCAGGTCAGCGGCGCCGCCATCGACCTGTTGCGCCGCGCGGGCGAGGTGCTGGAGGTCGAGGCCAACGCCGTCACCGACAACCCGCTGGTGCTGGTGGCCGAGGGGCGCATCGTCTCGGGCGGCAATTTCCATGCCGAGCCGGTGGGCTTTGCCGCCGACCAGATCGCCGTCGCCGTGGCCGAGATCGGCGCCATCGCCCAGCGGCGGGTGGCGCTGATGGTCGATCCGACGCTGAGCTTCGATCTGCCGCCGTTCCTGACGCCGGAGCCGGGGCTGAATTCGGGGATGATGATCGCCGAGGTGACGACCGCCGCGCTGATGAGCGAGAACAAGCACCTGGCCAATCCCTGCACGACCGATTCGACACCGACATCGGCCAACCAGGAGGACCATGTCAGCATGGCCGCCCATGCCGCGCGGCGGCTGGCGCGGATGAACGCCAACCTCAACACCATCCTCGGGGTCGAGGCGATCTGCGCCGCCCAGGGGATCGGCTTTCGCGCGCCGCTGGCGACCAGCGCGCCCCTGCAGCGCGCGGTGGCGCGGCTGCGCGAGGCGGTGCCGCCGCTGGCCGAGGACCGCTATCTCGCCCCCGACCTGGCGGCGGCGGCGGCGCTGGTGCGCGACGGGGCGCTGGCCGGGGCGGCGGGGCTGGAAATGGAATTGTGAGGGCGCGGGGAGGGCGCCGCCCCCCTTGCCCCGGTGTATTTGCATCCAGGAAGAAGGAGCTGGGACGCAATCATGGAACCTGTGGAAATCACTCGCGGCGACGGGCCGGTGGTGCTGGGCATGCCGCATACCGGGACCCATGTCCCCGACGACATCCGGGCGCGGCTGAACGCGCGCGGGCGCGGGCTGGACGATACCGACTGGAACATTCACAAGCTCTATGACGGGTTGCTGCCCGGCGCCACGGTGGTGCGCGCCACCTATCACCGCTACGTCATCGACGCCAACCGCGACCCGTCGGGCGCCTCGCTCTATCCGGGGCAGAACACCACCGGGCTGGTGCCGCTGACCGATTTCGACGGCCAACCGATCTGGCAGACCCCGCCCAACGAGGCCGAGATCGTGGCTCGGCGTCAGGCGTTTCACGCCCCCTATCACGCCGCGCTGGAGGCCGAGTTGACCCGCGTCAAGGCCCGCCACGGGGTGGCGGTGCTGTACGATTGCCATTCGATACGCTCGCGCATCCCGTTCCTGTTCGACGGCACGCTGCCCGATTTCAACATCGGCACCAACGGCGGAACCACCTGCGCCGCCGCGGTGACAGAGGCGGTGGCCGGGGCCGCGACCGCTGCCAGGGGGTTCACCAGCGTCCTGAACGGCCGTTTCAAGGGCGGCTGGACCACCCGCCATTACGGCCGGCCCGCCGAGGGCTGGCACGCGATCCAGATGGAGCTGGCGCAATCGACCTACATGCACGAGGCGCCGCCGTGGGAATACGACCACGATCGCGCCGAGCGGCTGCGCCCGCATCTGCGCGCGATACTGGAACGGCTGGACAGCCTCGCCGGCAAAGGAGAACTGACATGACCGACCCCCGCCACAACACGCGCGACATCTATCCCCCGACCGGCCCCGACATCTCGGCCAGGTCCTGGCTGACTGAGGCGCCGATGCGGATGCTGATGAACAACCTGCACCCCGACGTGGCCGAGAACCCGCACGAGCTGGTGGTCTATGGCGGCATCGGCCGCGCCGCCCGCACCTGGCAGGATTTCGACCGCATCGTCGACACGCTCAAGGGCCTCGAGGACGACGAGACGCTGCTGGTGCAGTCGGGCAAGCCGGTGGGTGTGTTTCAGACCCATGCGGACGCGCCCCGGGTGCTGATCGCCAATTCCAACCTGGTGCCGCACTGGGCCACCTGGGACCATTTCAGCGAACTCGACCGCAAGGGGCTGATGATGTACGGCCAGATGACCGCCGGCAGCTGGATCTACATCGGCAGCCAGGGCATCGTGCAGGGCACCTTCGAGACCTTCGCCGAGGCCGGGCGCCAGCACTATGGCGGCGACCTCAAGGGCCGCTGGATTCTCACCGCCGGGCTGGGCGGCATGGGCGGCGCGCAGCCGCTGGCGGCGGTCTTTGCCGGGGCGTGCTGCCTGGCGGTGGAATGCGACGAAGCCCGGGCCGAGTTCCGCAAGCGCACGCGCTATGTCGACGAGATCGCCCATTCGCTGGACGAAGCGCTGGCGATGATCGACCGCTGGACCAGGGCGGGCGAGGCCAGATCGGTGGCGCTGATCGGCAATGCCGCGGATGTCTTTCCCGAACTGGCGCGGCGCGGGGTGCGGCCCGATATCGTGACCGACCAGACCAGCGCGCACGACCCGGTGCATGGCTACCTGCCCCAGGGCTGGAGCGTGGCCGAGTGGCGCGCGCGCCAGGAGAGCGACCCCAAGGCGGTGGAAAAGGCCGCCCGCGCCTCGATGCGCGTGCATGTCGCCGCGATGGTCGATTTCTGGAACGCGGGCGTGCCGACGCTGGATTATGGCAACAACATCCGGCAGGTGGCGCTGGAAGAGGGGCTGAAAGACGCCTTCGCCTTTCCGGGCTTCGTGCCGGCCTATATCCGCCCGCTCTTTTGCCGCGGGGTGGGGCCGTTCCGGTGGTGTGCGCTCAGCGGCGACCCGGAGGACATTTACAAGACCGACGCCAAGATCAAGGAGCTCTTCCCCGACGACACCCACCTGC
This sequence comes from uncultured Roseovarius sp., assembly GCA_964574045.1. Lineage (GTDB taxonomy): Bacteria > Pseudomonadota > Alphaproteobacteria > Rhodobacterales > Rhodobacteraceae > Roseovarius. The sequence continues at coordinate 5,010 of CAZNMK010000107.1, forward strand.
ACCAGTGGCTGGACATGGCGCGCGAACGGATCGCGTTCCAGGGGCTGCCGGCGCGGATCTGCTGGATCGGGCTCGGCGAGCGGCACAAGGCCGGGCTTGCCTTCAACGAGATGGTGCGCACGGGCGAGCTGAAGGCGCCGGTGGTGATCGGGCGCGATCACCTCGACAGCGGGTCGGTGGCCAGTCCCAACCGCGAGACCGAGGCGATGAAGGACGGCTCGGACGCGGTCAGCGACTGGCCGCTGCTGAATGCGCTGCTCAACTGCGCCAGCGGCGCGACCTGGGTCAGCCTGCACCACGGCGGCGGCGTCGGCATGGGCTTTTCGCAGCATTCGGGCATGGTGATCTGCTGCGACGGCACCGAAGAGGCCGACCGGCGCATCGCCCGCGTGCTGTGGAACGATCCGGCGACCGGCGTCATGCGCCACGCCGATGCCGGCTACGAGATCGCCATCGACTGCGCGCGCGAGCACGGCCTGCGCCTGCCGGGGATATTGGGGTGATCCGGCGCCGTCTCATGGCACCCGTCCCGGGCCCGGCCCGGGACCCCGCCGCCGAACGGGAGGCCCCGGATCGGATCCGGGGCGGGGCGCGGCTTGGGGCTTGAGCGGTTCATCGAGGCGCAGGCGCGCGTCTGGCCCGCCCCGCTGGAGGAAATCCGCCGCGGGCAGAAGGTCAGCCACTGGATGTGGTTCGTCTTTCCGCAGCTCAGGGCGCTGGGGCGGTCGGCGACGGCGCTGCATTACGGCATTACCGATCTGGACGAGGCACGCGCCTGGCTGGCCGATCCGGTGCTGGGGCCGCGCCTGATCGAAATCGGGCGTGCGATGCTGGCCCATGCGGGGCGCGCGCCAGAGGACATCCTGGGCCCGGTCGATGCGCTCAAGCTGCGTTCCTGCGCCACGCTCTTTCGCGCGGCGGGTGGCCCCGAGGACGTTTTCGGCGCGCTGATCGGGGAATTCTACGCTGGCAAGGAATGCCATCTGACGAAAGACCTGCTGCGCGGGGCGTCGCGGCCCGAGGCGCGCACGCCGGACGGCGGCTGAGCCAGCCACCGCCGACGGCGCAACGCCCGCCGGGGTCAGGCTTCGTCAATCCGTCGGCACCTAGACACGTGCGGCCAGTCGCCCTCAGGAGCCGCCGATCATGTCCGAAGTCTCTGCCCGTCTCGACCTGCCGCTCATTCAGCCATCGCAGGCCCAGAAACACGTCACCCACAACGAGGCGCTGCAGGTGCTCGACGGGCTGGTGCAGACGGTGCTGGAAGAGACCGGCGCCGATACCCCGCCATTCGAGCCCGTGACCGGCCAGCTGTTCGCGCTGGGCGCCAACCCCGGCGGCGACTGGGCCGGACAGGCCGGCCGGCTGGCGCTGCGCATCCCCGGTGCCTGGCTGTTCATGGCGCCGCAGGACGGCTGGCGCGCCTGGGACAAGGCGGCGGCGCAGCTGAAGGTCTATCAGGCCGGGTCGTGGGCCGAGATCGTGCCCGATCTGGCCAATCTCGCCGGGGTCGGCATCGGCACCGGCTGGGACACCACCAACCGGCTGGCGGTGGCCGCGCAGGCGAGCCTTTTCACCCATGCCGGCGCCGGGCACCAAGTCAAGGTCAACAAGGCCGCGGCGGGCGATACCGCCTCGCTGCTCTTCCAGTCGGACTGGACCGGACACGCCGAGATGGGGCTGGCGGGCGATACCGTCTTTTCGCTCAAGGTCAGCGCCGACGGGTCCGCCTGGCACGAGGCGCTGCGCGCCGATGCCGCCGCGCAAAGCCTGGAGATTCCGTTCCAGGTGACCGGCGCGGCGGTGCAGCAAGGCGCCGCCGACACCACGCCGGGGCGGCTGATGCGCGCCGATTACGGCTATGGGCCCGGCAACCTCCTGGGCACGGTCGGCCAGTCGGGGGGCGTGCCGACCGGCGCGGCGATCGAGCGCGGCAGCGGGACGGGCGGCGAATACGTCCGCTTCGCCGACGGCACCCAGATCTGCACCCATGTACAGAGCGTCCCGGCCACCGACACCGCCGAGGGCGCGATGTACGTCTCGGCATCGGATGCGGTCTGGACCTTTCCGGCCGCATTCGCCGCCGCGCCCTGCGTCACCGGCGTGCCCGCGGTCGCGATGGCGGCGGCGGCGTTCCTGACCGCGCCGGCGACGGCGCCCGCCGATCCGGCAACGGGTTTTCGCTGCCGCGCCTGCGCCACGGCCAGCGACGCCACCGCGCGCAGCTACGCGCTGCTGGCGGTCGGGCGCTGGTTCTGAGCGCTCGCCCCCGCAACTTCGTCTCAACTTGACGGGGTTGTTCACCTTCTCGCCGTAATGAGTGCCCGCCCGGCACCGCCTTTGCGCGCCATCCTCGCCCCGGGAGTTTTCGAGGGGGATGCAGGATGCGGTTTCAGGGTCATGGCCGGATCACGGCCGGTCAGGTCACGCTGGATTTCGGCATCAGCGATCTGGAGGTTGTCGACGGTCCCTCCGGGCCGATGCTGGTATCGGTCTCGGGGCCGGAGGGCGGGCTCGCCTCCTTCGCGCTCCAGGCGGGCGGGCTGCCGCGGCTGCTCGACCGGGCGTTCTTCGCGGGCAACCAGGTTTCCGGCACGGGCCACGATCTGATCGTGTCGCAGGAGGGCGGCGCGACCGAGATCATGGTCACCGGGCTGCAGACCGGCGGGCTGGCCTGCTACGGGCTGGGCAGCGGCGGCGATTTCGGCGCCGCCTTTGCCTTGCAGGGCGCGGGGCTGGGCAGCGCGCCGGCGGTGGCGGCGGTGACGCAGGGCGGCCAGGTGGTGCTGGCCGATCCCGAGCAGTCTGGGTTCTGGGTGCACGACACCGGCGCGGGCGGCGATCTGGCCGCCGGCACCCATGTCGCCGACAGCGCCGCGACCCATGCCGATGCGGTGGGCGCGATGGCGGCGCTGCGGGTGGACGGGACCGACATCGTGGTCGTGGCCAGCACGTCCGAGCACGGCGTGAGCGCCTATGTGCTGGGCGGCGGCGCGCCGGCGGCCGGCGACAGCGTCGGCCCGGCCGGGGGGCTGGGCATCATGGTGCCGACCGATATCGCCGTGGCCGAGACGGCGCAGGGCACGTTCGTGATCGTCGCCTCGGCGCCGGCGCAGGGGGCATCCGGCGCGCTCAGCGTCATGGCGGTGGACGCGCAAGGCGGGCTGATGC
>CAZNMK010000108.1:0-8147 GCA_964574045.1 uncultured Roseovarius sp.
TTGATCTCGGGTCTGGTCTCGGTCATGGGGTGCGTCTCAGCTGTCGAGGTGAAGGTGCCGCTGCACGCGGCGGCCATAGGATTGCGCGATACGGTCGAAGATGATCGCCAGGAACACGATGCCGAGGCCCGCGATCAGGCCGCGACTGACCTCGAGCCGCTGGATGCCCTGCAGCACCTGGTAGCCCAGCCCCCCGGCCCCGATCATCGAGGCGATCACCACCATCGACAGGGCCATCATCGTGGTCTGGTTGATCCCGGCCATGATCGTGGGCATCGCCAGCGGTATCTGCACGGTCAGCAGGCGCTGGCGCGGCGTGGTGCCGAAGCTGGTGACCGCCTCGATCACCTCGGCATCGACCTGGCGGATGCCGAGATTGGTCAGCCGGATCATCGGCGGCACCGCAAAGACGATGGTCGCCAGCAGAGCCGGAATCTTGCCCGGGCCGAACAGCATAACGAAGGGAATGAGATAGACGAAGATGGGCAGCGTCTGCATGATGTCGAGCACCGGCAGCATGATTGTCTGCAACCGGTCGGACCGCGACATCAGGATACCGATCGGCAGCCCGATCACCACCGCCAGCAGCGTCGCCGCCAGCATCAGCGCGACGGCGGCCATCGCCGGTTCCCACAGGCCGAGAAAGCCCATGGCAAAAAGCATCGCCGCCACCGCCAGCGAGGCGCGCCAGCTTTGCGACGTGGCCCAGGTGAGACCGGCAAAGCCCGCGATAACCAGATACCACGGCACCCACAGCAGACCGTGCTCGATGGCGTTCAAGAGCCGCAACAGCGGCAGGAACGCCAGTTCCAGCGTTTCGCCGAAGTTGAAGACCACCCATTCGAAACCGCTGTCGATGGTCTTGCGCAGGGCGCGGGTGTCGATCAGTTCGGGAAAGTTCTCTGCCATGTTCGTCTCATCCTGCCGGCGCCGGTATCGGCGGCGGGTGCATCAATCGGCCACCGGCGCAGAGGGCTGCGCCGGTGGCTTGTCGCTTGGTTTCGGGCCGCGGGTCAAAGCCCGGCTTTCACCCGCTCGGCCACGTCCGCGGGAACCCAGGCCGTCCATACCTCGGGGTGATTCTGGAGGAAGTGGCGCGCGACCTCCTCGGGCGAGGCGGAGTTGTCGTCGCCCCAGGCCAGTTCGGCGCTGATGACGTCATTGGGCACGGTGTACTTGGACAGGAACTCGGCCACCACGGGCGCCTTGTCGCGCAGCGCGGTCGCCACGCCGACGGCCACCTCGCCGGGCTTCCAGCCGGTCAGCTGCGGATCGGCGCAGTTCATGTCGGTCAGGCAGACGAACTTCTCGGGATCGTATTCGGGCATTTCAAGCCGCACCAGGTTGAACTTGCCGATGACGTCGGTCGGACCCCAGTAATAGGCCACGATCGGCTCTTTTCGGGTGGCCATGCGCGCGATCGACGCCTTGAGGTTGGCGCCCGAGCCGGGCGAAAAGAGCTCCCAGCCGTGGCTGTCGAGGTCGAGCGCGCGGTAAAGGTTGTTGGTGATGATCTCGCAGCCCCAGCCCGGCGGGCAGCCGTAGAAACGCCCCTTGCCGGCCGAGGCGGGTTCCTCGAACAGTTGCGCGTAGTCCTTGAGGTCGGTGACCGATTTCAGCCCCGGGTTTTCCTCGGCGACATAGGAGGGTATCCACCAGCCTTCCTGGCCGCCCTCGGAAAAGATGTCGGCGGCCTTGTAGGCCATGCCGCTTTCCTGTGCCTTGGCCCAGATCGCCTCGGCGGTGGAAACCCACAGTTCCGGCGCGATCATCGGCTCGCCCTTGGAGACCATCGAGGTCGCGGTCGGCACGGTGTCGCCCGGCACGATCTCGGTGTTGCAGCCATAGCCGTCGCTCAGGATGGTGTCGGCCACATAGGCCAGGGTCGCTGCCGAAAGCCAGGTCATCTCGGCGATGGTGATCTTGTCGTCGGTGTCGCATTGGGTCTCGGCGCTTGCCGGCGCCGCAAGCCCCAGCGCCGCCGCCGCGGCGGCCCCGAAGAGCAGGGTGTTTCGCAGGGTCATGGTGCAGTCCTCCCGTGAGTGTGATCCGGTCCGTGCCTTTTTGGATACCGTTGCGCGGCCGGTCGTGGTCCTGCAAGAGTGACGACAAGTTGCGTTTCGGACAAACGAGAAATTCTTAGCATAATTTCAGAAAATTTGTAATTCAGCTACTTTAGAACGATTGTTATTTCTGAAATACAGAAATTGAGGTTCCAAATTTCTGATTTCCTGAATAAAATTTCGGCATGATCAAGCTCGAAGCCCTTCGCGTTTTCGTCACCGTCGCCGAGATCGGCAACATCCGCGACGCCGCCGAACGGCTGGGGCGCACGCCTTCGGCGATTTCCATGGCGCTCAAGGGGCTCGAAGAGGAGATCGGCGCCGATCTCTTCGAGACCGAGCGCAAGAACGCGCTGACCGCGGTCGGCCGCTACGTGCTGGAAACCGCGCGCGTGCAGATACTCGGCTTCGACCGTGCGATTTCGGCGATCCGGGCCTATGCGCACAACCGCATCGGCAAGCTCGCTGTGGCCTGCGTCCCGTCGGTCGCGGCCAGCCTCATGCCCGGCCTGCTGGAACGGTTCATCGGGCAAAGGCCGGGGGTCGAGGTAGAGCTGTTCGATATCGACACCGCCAGCGTCGCCGCGCTGGTCGAGCTGGGCCAGGTCGATCTCGGCATCGCCGGGCGGCCGCGCACCCGCGGGACGCTGCAATGCACGCCGCTTTTCAGCGACCGCTTCAGAGTCGTCTGCCGCGCCGATGCGCCGCTGGCGCGGCTCGGCCGGCCGCTGGAATGGAGCGATCTGGACGGCGAGACGATCATCCGCAACGGCGCCTCGCAAACCATCGAGGCGCCCGCATACAAGGCGCTGGCCGAGCGCGCGCCGCTGATGGTACGCAACGTTACCTCGCTCATTGCGATGGCGGGCTCCGGCCTGGGCGTCACCCTGCTGCCGGCACTGTCGACGGCGCGGCTGCCCGACGGCGTGGTCGCCCGCGACCTGGCCGACAACACCGCGATCCGCGAGGTGGTGGTGATGGAACAGAAAGGACGGTCGCAAAGCCCGGTCGCGGCGGCCTTCATCGCGCTGGTGGCCGAGGAATGCGCACGCGCGGCCCCTGCCCTGGGGCTGCCCCTGTCGCCGGCCGGGCCGGGCGCGTAAGGCCGGCGCCACCGGCGGACCCGGCGGCCCGGAGCGGTGCAACGGCGCAGTTCGAAAAGGTGTGATCGCATCGTTTATCTTAGGAAACCAACAAGTTGATGAGGGTTTGGCGACGATGTGCATGCCACGGCGCGAGGTGAACGCCGTACCGAACGGCGGGCAATGAAAGGCGTTTTTGCAGACGGGCAACAGCGCGACCGAACGGTTCAACAAGGCCGCGGCCACACCGCGTGCCGCCATGGCCGGCCGCGTTCGGCCATGTCGGCGCAGATCGGCCGAGCACATGCCGCGAATGGTGGAGGCGAGTACCGGAATCGAACCGGTGTACACGGATTTGCAATCCGCTGCGTCACCACTCCGCCAACTCGCCGACCTGGATGTGGTCGCCACGGATTATCCGATCGTCCGCGCCTTCGCAAGGGCCGTCGGACAAGCTGTCGCGCCCCGATTGGCGTTGTCGGTTCCGGGGATATGTGGCAGAAGGTCGGGAAACCAACCGGATGTGAGACCCCAGCGTCATGACAGATCACGCTCAGCGCCGCACGATGATGGTCGATACCCAGGTCAGGCCATCGGACGTCACCAAGTTTCCGATCATAAACGCCATGCTTTCCGTGCCGCGAGAGGCGTTCGTGCCCGACCACCTGCGCGAGGCCGCCTATATGGGCGAGAATGTCGATCTGGGCGGCGGGCGCGTGGTGCTCGAGCCGCGGACGCTGGCCAAGATGCTCGATGCGCTCGACATCCAGCCCGACGAGCTGGTGCTCGATATCGGCAGCGCGCTGGGCTATTCGGCGGCGGTGATCGCGCATATGGCCGAGGCCGTCGTCGCGCTCGAGGAAAACCCCGATTTCGCCGCCGAGGCGCAGTCGCTGCTGCCCGAGCTGGGTGCCGACAACGTGGCGGTGCACGAGGGCCCGCTGGCGCAGGGCGCGGCCGAGCACGGCCCCTTCGACGTGATCGTGATCCAGGGCGCGGTGGCCGCCCTGCCGCCGGCGCTGGCCGACCAGCTCAAGGATGGCGGGCGCATGGCGGTCCTGTTCATGGAAGGCTCGCTCGGATCGGTGCGCATCGGCTACAAGATCGACGGGCACATGAACTGGCGCTTTGCGTTCAACGCCGGCGCGCCGGTGCTGCCGGGATTCGAGCGCCACGCCGCCTTTACCCTCTGATCCGGTCGGCCAGGCAGGAGAGCGCCCCGATGTCATCCCGTTTCAAGACCCGCCTCATGGGTGCCGCGGCCGCGCTTGTCCTGAGCGCCGCACAGCCATTGTCGGCGGCGGCCGAGACGCTGGCCGATACGCTGGTCAGCGCCTACAACAACAGCGGCCTTCTGGCGCAGAACCGCGCGCTTCTGCGCGCTGCCGACGAGGATGTGGCGCAGGTGGTGGCGGGGCTGCGGCCGATCATCAACTGGTCGGTGGAGATGAAGCGCAATTTCGGCCGGACCGAACGGGCCTCGACCGTCCCCGGCGTGTCCACCGGGATACTCCTGAACGATGCCACCGCCACCATTTCGCTCGACCTGCTGCTATACGATTTCGGCGCCACGCGGCTGAGCGCCGAGGCGGCCAGGGAAACGGTGCTCGCCACCCGCCAGAGCCTGCGCGATATCGAACAGCAGGTCTTGCTGCGGGCGGTGGCGGCCTATCTGAACGTGCGCCGCACGGCCGAGCTGGTATCGGTCCGGCAAAGCAACCTGCGCCTTTTGCGCGAGGAACTGCGCGCCACCCGCGACCGCTTCGAAGTGGGCGAGGTCACGCGCACCGACGTGGCGCTGGCAGAGGCGCAGCTGGCGTCGGCGCGGGCCGGGCTGGCCGCGGCGCAGGGCGACCGGCGCCAGGCGGTCGAGGAATTCCGCAACGCCGTGGGCCGCGATCCCGGCGCCCTCAGCCCGCCGACGCGGCTGCCGCGGCTTTCCGGCGACATCGCGGCGGCCAAGGGGCTGGCGGTGCGAAAGCACCCCGATATCCTGCGCTCGCAGCACCAGGTATCGGCAGCCGAACTGAGCGTGCGGGCGGCCGAGGCCGACATGAAGCCCAAGGTCAATCTCAGCACCCGGCTGTCGGCCGGCGAGGAGGTGTTCGGCGGCGACTACGACCGTCGCGGCAGCGTCGGGATTTCCGTCAGCGGCCCGATCTACCAGGGCGGGCGGCTCAGCTCGGTGGTGCGCAAGGCCATGGCGCAGCGCGACCAGCAGCGCGCCGGGCTGCATCTGGCGCGGCTGCAGGTCGAACAGGATGTCGGTAACGCCTATGCCGATCTGCTGGCCGCCCAGGCCAGCCGCCAGGCCCGGTCGGAAGAGGTGCGCGCCGCGCGCGTCGCCTTCGAGGGGCTGCGCGAAGAGGCCAAGCTCGGCGCGCGCACCACGCTCGATGTGCTCGATGCCGAACAGGATCTGCTCGACGCCCAGGCCGGGCTGATCGACGCCGAGACGGCGCTCTATATCGCGGCCTATACCGTGCTGGAAACGATCGGGGAACTGACCGCCAGCGATTTGCGGCTGAATGTCCGGATCTACGATCCCGCCGCCTATTACAATCTCGTCAAGGACGCGCCGGTGCCGATCAGCCCGCAGGGCCAGAAGCTGGATCGTGTGTTGCGCGCGCTAGGCAAAGACTAGAATTCTCGCGAACCAGTTGTGTGAAATCGGCCCGGGCGGTAGACTGCCCGCAGGCAAGAGTGGTATTGAGCATGTCCGATCCTATCGCGAACGCGGAAATCGAGGACGTCCTGTCGTCCATCCGCCGGCTCGTTTCGGCGGAGGAACGCGGTGAACGTCCCGGCCGGCCGCGGCCGGAAAACCGGGAAAAACCCGGTGCCAGGCTGGTTCTGACCCCCGATCACAGGGTCGACGATGCCCCGACGGGGGACGCGCCCGACGCGGCCGGGCACGAAGACCGGGATGACCCGGCCGCGGATGCCGCGGACGAGGTCGAGATCGACCTGCCCGAGCCGGACGATATCCCGCACGCGGGCGGCTTCGACGCGATAGAGGATGCCGAGCTGGTCGAAGAGGGGGACGAGCCCGCCGTCGCGGAAGTCGACCGTGCCGAGGCCGGGGCGCCGGTGGACGAGGACGAGGCGAGTTCCGACGATGACGAGCCGGCATGGTTCATGCGCCACGCGGCGCCAGACGACGACACGCCCGACGATGCCGCCCGGATGCAGCCGGACATGCCAGGGCCGGCGCTGGACGGCACTGCCGAAGATGCGGACGGTGCCGGCGAAGCCGTCGCGGACGCGGCTGAGGATTTCGCCGAAGACGAGGCCGCCAGGGCCGATCTGGGCGAGATCGGCGCGCGGATCGCCGAATTCGAAAGCGCGGTCGCCGGACAGCCCGGCGAGTGGGAGCCCGATGGCGCGCCGGACGATGGCGACAACGCCGCCGATCCGGTTTCGCCCCTGCCCTGGGACGAGCTGGAACGCGACGCGGCTGAGCCCGACGACGACGATGTTCAGGCCGGTTCGGCGGGGGACGCGAACGAACCTGCAGGGGCGGGCGGCTGGTATTCCGAGGAATCGCTGATCGACGAGGACGCGCTGCGCGATCTGGTCGGCGAAATCGTCCGGCAGGAGCTTCAGGGTGCGCTGGGCGAACGGATCACGCGCAATGTGCGCAAGCTGGTGCGCCGCGAAATCCACCGGGCATTGATGTCTCAGGGGCTCGACGACTGAGCGCCGGCCGCTGCCGGGCGGTACACCGATCCGCAAAAGAAAAAACCCCGGCCGGGGGGTCGGGGTTCTTGTCTGGCCGGGCCCGGAGCCCGGCAATCGTGGCTGTCTCAGGCCGCTTCGGCCTGTGCGGCTGCCTCGGCCTGTGCGGCGGCGGCGGCGGCATGACGGCGCTCGCTTTCCTCGCGCGACAGTGCCACCGAGGTGCGCACGCCCTTGGAGACGAAATCCATCAGCCCGGTCACGACGCGCTCATTGGGGTCGATGCCGGCACAGCTCAGCACCTCGCGGCCATCGCGCGAGCGCGCCCAGCGGGCGATCTGTTCCGGACCGTTGCCATATTTCTTGTCGTCGGCAATGGCGTCGTCCAGCGCGGCCAGTACCACGGCCGCGAAAAGTTTGCGCGCACGGTTGCCCTGTTCGGCATTGAAAGCCGTGCCGTCAACGAAATCCTTCATGATCCGTCCTTGGTTCTTATTGCTCTTGTGTTTTTGGCGCAGGGCCGGTTATGGAGAAGTTTGTCCGATTCGGATAGCCTTCTGATGCATATCTGTCATGCATGATATGCATACCATTCTGCATGTGCACCACGAAATCGGTCATATTGCCCCGCAGCCCAGCCCCAGATATAGGGTCCGGTAAGATCTGATCAACCTTTTGCCGCGAGAAAGACACGATGCCCAAGATCAACGGAAACGAAATCCGCCCCGGCCATGTGCTCGAGCACAATGACGGGCTCTGGAGCGCGGTCAAGGTCGACCATGTCAAGCCGGGCAAGGGCGGTGCCTTTGCCCAGGTCGAGCTGCGCAACCTGCGCAACGGCACCAAGCTCAATGAACGATTCCGCAGCGCCGACAAGGTCGAGCGGGTGCGCCTCGAGCAGAAGGACCAGCAGTTTCTTTACGAGGATGACGGCAAGCTGGTGTTCATGGACGCCGAAACCTACGAACAGATCGAACTGCCGGCCGACATCCTCGGCGAACGCCGCCCGTTCCTGCAGGACGGAATGACGATCACGGTCGAATTCTACGAAAGCGAGGCGCTCAATGCCACGCTGCCGGCCAAGGTCGTCTGCCGCGTGGTCGAGACCGAACCGGTGGTCAAGGGACAGACCGCGGCCAACAGCTTCAAGCCGGCGGTGCTCGATAACGGGGTCAAGGTGATGGTGCCGCCCTTCGTCGGCCCGGACGAGGATATCGTCGTCAACACCGAAACCATGGAATACGCCGAACGCGCCTGAGGGTCAGGCGCCGGCCTGCGATCCGGCGGCATGGCCCTGCCGGTCATAGGTCAGGACCGCGTTGCC
>CAZNMK010000109.1:0-8133 GCA_964574045.1 uncultured Roseovarius sp.
GCAGCCGGAAGAGAACGAGTGCTACGACATCGGCGTCGAGGTACCGTTCATGGCCGGGCGCGGCACCGTCGACGTGACCTATTTCAACGAAACGCTGGAGAACGAGATCATCGACGTGCCGACCGGGCCGGGTACATTCACCTTTGCCAACGAGGTCGGCAGCAGCACCCGCGAGGGGGTCGAGGTCGAAGGCAGCCTTGCCGCGACCGACCTGATCGACCTGCGGCTCTCTTATACCTATCTCGAGGCCAGGAACCCCAACGGCACGGTCGAGACGCGCCGGCCCAGGCACGAGCTGGGCCTCGGCGTCACCGCGCGGACATCCGACGGGCGCGGGTCGGTGACGGCGGATATCCGGCATGTCGCCGACAACACCGACATGCAGTTCTTCCCGCCCTTCACGCCGGCCAGGCTGCCCGACTATACTCTGGTCAACCTGTCGGCGCGCTTTGCCGTGACCGACAATGTCGATGCCACGCTGCGCGTCGAGAACCTGCTGGACGAGGCCTATTCGGATGTGTGGGGGTATGTCGGGCGCGACCGGACGATCTATGTCGGGCTGGATGCGAACTGGTAGGCTCATAGCCGCCTGCTGCCTGGTCCTGGCCACGGCAGGCATGCAGGCCGGGGCGCAGACGCCCCGGCCCGAACGCGTGGTGTCGATCAACCTGTGCACCGACCAGCTGGCGATGCTGCTGGCGGACGAGGGGCAGCTTCTGTCGGTGTCGGATGTCGCGCTCGACCGGCGGTCCTCGGCCATGGTGGCCGAGGCCGGGAACCATGTCATCAACCATGCGCTGGCCGAAGAGGTCTATCTGATGCGGCCCGACCTGGTGCTGGCCGGAACCTATACCGCGCGCGCCACCGTTTCGATGCTGCGCCGCCTGGGGATGCGGGTGGAACTGTTCGAGCCGGCCGATTCGCTGGACGACGTGCGCGCCAACATCGCCCGCATGGGCGAGGTGCTGCACCGCCAGGCGGCGGCAGAGGCGATGCTGACCGATTTCGACGCCCGGCTGGGGCGGCTTGCCGCCGATGTCGCCCGCCGCCCCGAAGCGGTGCTGTATTACGCCAACGGCTATACCACCGGCGACCGCACGCTGGCCGGACAGATGCTGCTGGCGGCGGGGTTCACCAATGCCGCCAGCGCCAGGGGCTACGATGCCGGGATGAACATGCCGCTGGAGGTGCTGGCGATGTCCGCCCCCGAGCTGGTGATCACCGGGCGGGCCTATCCGGGCGCGTCCCGGTCCGAGGAAATCCTGACGCATCCCGTGGTCGAGGCGCTGCGCCGGCGGCGCGAGGACGCCACGATGCGCGATGCCGACTGGGTCTGCGGCACGCCCCACATCCTGCGCGCCATCGAGGAACTGGCCGATGTGCGGCGGCAGATGACGGGGCGGGGGCAATGATCCGCCTGGCGCTGATGCTGTGCCTGCTGGCGGCGGCGCTGTTCATGGCGTCGCTGGTGACCGGCCCGGCCGAGATCGGGGTCATGAAAAGCCTGTCGGCCCTGATCGTGGACGATGGCGGCCCGGCGACGCTGGTGATGCGCGAAATCCGGCTGCCGAGGGCACTGCTGGCGGCGATGATCGGCGCCAGCCTGGGGCTCGCCGGCGCGGCGATGCAGGGCTATCTGCGCAATCCGCTGGCCGAACCCGGCCTGATCGGCGTGTCGGGGTCGGCGGCGCTGGGGGCGATCCTGGCGATGCACAGCGGGGCGGCCGCAGCATTCGCGCTGGCGCTGCCGCTGTCGGCGCTCGCCGGTGCGCTGGCCGGGGTCGGGCTGGTGGTGATGCTCGCGGGGCCGCGCGGGACGTCGCTGACGCTGATCCTGGCGGGGATCGCGGTATCGGCGATGGCGGCGGCGATCAGTTCGCTGGTGCTGAACCTGTCGCCCAACCCCTATGCCGCCAACGAGATCGTGTTCTGGACGATGGGGTCGCTCGCGGATCGCTCGATGACGCATCTCTGGCTGGCGCTGCCTTTCACCCTTGCCGGCTGGGCGCTGCTGGCGGGGTTGGGCCGCGGGCTCGACGCGCTGACCCTGGGCGAGGACACGGCGCGCGCGATGGGTATCGGCATCGACCGGCTACGGCTCACGGTGGTGCTGGGCACCGCGCTGGTGGTGGGGTCGGCCACGGCGGTGGCGGGGGCCATCGGTTTCGTCGGGCTGGTGGTGCCGCATATCCTGCGCCCGCTGGTGGGCGCGCATCCCTCGCGGCTGCTCTGGGCCTCGGGCCTGGGCGGCGCGGCGATGCTGCTGGCCGCCGACATCGCCGTGCGGGTGATCCTGCCCGCGCGCGACCTCAAGCTGGGGGTGCTGACGGCGCTGGTTGGCGCGCCGCTCTTTCTGCACCTGATCCTCAAGCTGCGGAGGGAGAGGATATGAGCCTTCTGACGGTCTCGGACCTCGGCGTGCAGCTGCGCGGGCGCGACATCCTGCGCGACGTGTCCTTTTCCATCGGCGAGGGCGAGCTCGTGGGGCTGATCGGTCCAAACGGCGCGGGAAAGACCACGCTGATGCGGGCGGCGCTGGGGCTGCTGGCCTATCGGGGGCACTGTTCGCTGGCGGCGATGGCGCCGGCAGAACGGGCGCGGCAGGCCGCCTGGATGCCGCAATCGCGCGAGATCGCCTGGCCGGTCACGGTCGAAACCGTGGTGATGCTGGGGCGCACGCCCCATCTGGGCCGCACCGGCACGCCCGATGCCGCCGACCGAGAACGCGTGGACGCGGCGCTGGACCGGATGGACCTCACCGGCCTGCGCCACCGCGCCGCCACCCATCTTTCGGGCGGCGAGCAGGCGCGCGTGCTGATCGCCCGGGCGCTGGCGCAGGATACGCCGCTCTTGCTGGCCGACGAACCGATTGCCGGGCTCGACCCGGCGCACCAGATCGCCGCCATGCGGACCTTTGCCGCGCTGGCCGAACAGCGCCGGTCGGTGCTGGTGTCGATGCACGATCTGGGGCTGGCTGTGCGCCATTGCAGCCGGCTGATCCTGCTGGGCGGCGGCGGCCTCGTTGCCGACGGACCGCCGGCGCAGGTGATGACGCCCGCGCGCCTGTCGGACGTGTTCGGCATCACCGCCTGGTATGCCGAGACCGACAGCGGCCCGGTCTACCAGCCGCTCGAGGTGATCGGATGAGCCGGCTGACGCTGCGGCGCCCCTGGCTCGAGTTCGACCTCGGCGCCGGGATGCGGGTGCTGAGTTGGGCGCCGCACCGCCCCGGAATGGTGTCGGCGCGGCGCATCCTGTGGCGCGAGGTGCGCAACGCCGACCTGACCCCCGATCTGGACGTGGATGCATGGCTGGATGCCGAGTTGCGGGCGCGGGGTGCGCTCGACGCCGTCGCCTTTCTGACCTCGCGCGATATCGGGCTCTTCACCCGGGCCAGCGCGCGGGCGGGCGCGGTGTCGGCACAGGCCGTGGCCACGGTGGGGCTGACCAACGCCGAACGTATCGGTCACCGGCTCGACCGGGCCGACGCGCAGTGGGGCACGATCAACGTGGCGCTGCGGCTCGATGCCGGGCTGAACGAGGCCGCGCTGCTGGAGGCGATGAGCATCGCGGTCGAGGCCCGCACCGCCGCGGTTATGGATGTCGAGCTGGGCCTGCGCCCCGGCCGCGCCACCGGCACCGGCACCGATTGCGTGGCGGTGGCCGCGCCCATCGGCCAGGCGCGCCATGCCGGGCTGCACACCGACATCGGCGAGGCCGCGGGCCGCGCCGTCTATGACGCCGTGGCGCAGGGCGCGCGCGCGTGGATGGCCGAACAGGCCGCCGCGCCCCGAACCGGCACCGCCGCCCGCCCGGCAGGAACCTGACGGCGGCATCGCGGTCGGGCAGCGCACCGGGGCGGGTGTTTCCGATTGGATGCGACACGCTTATTGCGCTTGAACAGGGCGAAACATAGGTGCTAGAACGCACGTCGCCGGCGGGTATGATGTAATGGTAGCCTGTCAGCTTCCCAAGCTGAACGCGCGGGTTCGATTCCCGCTACCCGCTCCAACACCCTATGTAATCCAAAGACTTAGCCTTTGTCGAGCGCATTGTACGGCAGTTGTACGGCATTTTGCCCTGTAGCCGCGCCCGGGCGAGACGCCCTCACTCGGACGCCTCCCCGAGTTCGCTGACGTGGCTCAGGGGCCGGATCAGACCGCGCCGCCCATCGACCTTGTAGGCGTGGTTCTTGCGGCCTTCGAGCCGGGCGAGCGAGAAGCCCCCGAGGTTTTCGCGCGGCGCGTCGGTCAGGTCGAGGAGTTCGATCAGCGCCGTGCCGGCGTAGCCGTTTGCGGGACTCTGCATCACCACGCCGACGACCACGTTGTCCTCCGCAGGCTCGGGAACGATGAACACAGGGTTGTCGCCGGGCGACTGCGGGGCGACGGCAACGATGCCGAGGCTGCTGTCGCCGACGTTGGCGTAGAGCGAGACCACCGAGTCGTCGGGGGCCGGAAACGTGACGCGCCCGCCCGCGCTCTCGATCAGGCCCGCGACCAGGAGCGTCGCAGCGCGCGCGGCGGCGACGTTTTCGTCCGAAACGGTGGTTGCCGCTGACGGCTTGACTCCCATCGAGAGCCAGACCTCATCGACGTTCAGCACACGCGCCAGATCGCGCATCGCATCTGCGCGCGGCCGGGCGGTTCCCCGGCACCACTTGTGGACGGTGTTGGGGCTGACATCGCGCCCGGTCTGATCCCGGAGGGTCCTCCGCAGCCAGCTTTGCCGCCCGTGCGGCGTGGCAGGGGCGTGCGGGTGCCCCTCCAGTGCGACCTCCAGCCGATAGGCGAACTCTGCCGTGGTGTACTGAGCCATCAGATATCTCCTTGCTACCGCGAGACAACTTTCGGAACCTGAGAGTCGCGCTGACCGCGCACATGCCCGCCACTGTGGCACTTTCGAAAATGACATCCGCACAACTTGGCCCGCTTGCATCTCAAGGGGAAGCGGCCAGTTTGGGCAACACCGTCACAGCGGGAAAGTCTGCACCCTTCAAGGGTTCCAACCGACCAGCTTGCCCTTTATCGCCGCGCGCCACCACGCCGACAGGTGGTTCGGCTTGCATTCCGGCCCGGTGTGCCACCTTGCGGATGATCACAGCCTGAAGCAGCGCCTCCGCCACCAGTTGACCTTTTATTTCATCCCGCAAAATTGGCGTGCCCGAGGGGCGGAGCAACCTGAATTTCACAACCGCCTATGGCCTCCAAAGTGAGCGCTCTATGTCCTACCGATGCGGTCTCCATTCCGCAACTGCGTTCGGAACGGGGTAGTAACCCAGCCCTGACCCACAGGATATGGATTGAGTCCCCGGTTGAAGCTGATTTGGCGCAATCGACTCGGATTAACAAATCACCTGGCGCCAAATGTCCAGATGTGGCGTATGCGGGCACCCGTCTTGAAATTCGCTGGGTAGTGCCGCGGCTTTTTCGTGTCACTGTTGCGTGTATGCAATAGCTGTGTCCACTCCTGTCCGCTCCAGTCCGCTTGTGTCCCGTTGCACCGGCATATCAATTTCCCTTCAATCAACGCTCTGTATGAAAACGATTTTGTTACTAGGAAAGCTTGTGGCATCCCTAGCGCATGGAAAGCAATGGTGCATTGGAGGACACAGGCATGGAAAAGGCGATCTGTTATCGGAGTGAATCTGCGTATCTCCGGCAAGCAGGTGCAGCGCAGTACATCGGAATATCCGAGTCCACACTTGCCAGGCTGCGGATGAAATGCAACCGGCATGTCGGCCCGCGCTATTCGAAAGTCGCCGGCTGCATCATCTACCGCAAGTCCGACCTGGATCACTGGCTCAAAGACAATCTTGTCGGCGAGGCTGGAACATCCCGTAGGAGGTACGCGACGGCTGGGGGCGATTATTCCGTGCGCCCGATTGCACTTCCCAATCCCGTTGGCAAATCACGTCAGCCGTTAGCCTGCCGCGGCACAGCTCTACGAGATGCGTGTCCGGATGAACCCGTTCTGCACGCGGCGGCGATACGAGAGCCGGCCGGCAAAATCGGAGCGGATCGACAGGCGCATAACAGACAAGCCGGCCGGGTTTTCGAGGCCTGGCCATGACGCGAAATCAACAAGAAGGAAAAGAAATGTATCTCGAAAACGTCAACGATGAAGACATCATGTGGGAAAACGTAATGGACATGGCAGAGCAGGTCATTGACTGCCTCCGGATGGCCCGGACGGCACAGTTGCTGAGTGCCGGATATGAATGGTCCAGGGCGAATATCATCGCTCGCCGCGAAGCCGCGAACAGGATGCATTTTCTGAACGCAGGAGATCCGATCCGTGCGGTCCTCAAGCATCTGGAATGCTCCGGGGATTGCGAGCATTCGTCGTGGAAAAACCACTTGGATGAATTGGCGAACTCGTCGGACGGGGATTTGGACCTGCGCGCCTGAGCAAGCTCCTTCCTTCTTTGCATTTCGGAAAACCGTGATCATCTCCGCCTTTCCCGGCGTGAGATGACGCGGACCCGGCCGATCGGAAATTTTGACATGGAGCAACAGGCTGACGTTCGCGAACAAGCGCCAGGACATGGTCGCATGTCCAATCTCAAGCGGGACAACGACAATCACGTATTCTATATCGCCGACGGCGTGGGCAAGGGCCTCGGCCGCATCAAGAACCAGAAACGGTCCTGGCGGAAGATGAAGAAGCTGCTCTCGCAGCCGTCGGTCGATTCTACCGTCACCTTCGCCCAGTACGAGACGCTGGACCCGGACGCGAAGCTGGAGAAAAAGCGCGCGCCCGGGTCGTGGACGCCCTCGCGCTACAAGGGCAACCGCCGCGCCATCGCGGACCTCGAAGCGAAGACCCTGATCGTCTTCGATCTCGACTTCATCACCCACGATCAGCTTGACGCCATCCGCCTCGGACTCGCGCCGATCTCGGCGTGGGCGTGGTTCATGCACACCACGCGGAGCCACTGTCCCGAGAGCCCCCGCGCGCGCATGATCCTGCCGGTCAGCCGCGAGTTGAAGCCGGACGAAGGGCAGGCCGTGTTCCGCTTCCTCGCCCAGCACCTCGCCGACGACCCCGAGGAGGGCATCGAAATCCCCGATCTGGTGTCGTTCCGCGGCAACCAGACGATGTTCTGGCCGTCGATCTCGCGCGACCAGGAGTTCTGGACCGACGAGAACGTCGCCCCGATCCTCGACGTGGACGAGTTCCTGTCCGGGCACCCGGGCTGGGCGGACTTCAACAACCTGCCCTTCCAGGCCGAGGAGAGCCGCCGCGGGGTCACGGACCCGAACCGGCGGATGGAGGACCCCCACACCAAGCCCGAGCCCATCGGGGCGTTCTGCCGCGCCTACACCGTGCAGGAGGTCATCGAGACCTGGCTGAGCGACATCTACGCGCCCGGCGACAGTGAGTCCGAGGAGCGATACACCTATCTTCTCGGCACCGGCGCGAACGGCGCGGTGGTCTACGAGGACGGCAAGTTCCTGCACTCGAACCACGGCACCGATCCCGTCGAGACCGCGAACGCCTTCGACCTCCTGCGGCTCCACAGGTTCGGCCACCTGGACGAGGGGGTCCGGGCCGACACCAGCCCCGGCAACATGCCGTCGTTCAAAGCGGCGACGAAGTTCGCGCACAAGGACGCCCGGACGCTCGCGGAGATGAACTCGCACCTGGACGACCTCCTCGATGACGATGATGAGGACGACGAAGACGAGGCCGATGACGCGGACGCCCCCGAGGCGACCGACGAGCGTCGGGGCGTCGATGACGTGGGCGGCGTTGACGCCGGCGAACTCCGCGACATCGGCGACGGGCCGTCCGAGAAGAAGGACGGCGAGGGTGAAGGCGACGAGGGCGACGCGGAGAGCAAGAACGCCTGGCAGGCCAACCTCAAGCGCAAGGCCAACGGCGACCTGCTGCCGACCCTCAACAACGTCGTCGCCATCCTGGAGAACGACGAGCGTTTCGTGGGGCGGATCGCCTTCAACGAGTTCAGTCAGGAAGTCTCCTGCCTCAAGCGCATCGGCTCCAAGGGCGTCAGAACCGGCTCCAAGCGGCTGACCCGCGCCGAGCGGAAGTACGGACGGCTCTGGGCCGACACCGACGACGTGGCGATCCGCTACATCCTGTCGCTCAACGAGGCGCGGAAGGGCTACG
>CAZNMK010000110.1:0-8073 GCA_964574045.1 uncultured Roseovarius sp.
ACCCTCGGGGCCGGGCGCGAACCTCTGTTGCGCCCGGATTTCAATGTATCGAACTACGATTCCATATGACTGGAATGCTTCGGCATGTCGTGCCGGCCGTGCCAGACCCTGAGCGGCGGCAGCGGCGCGGCGGTCACCGGCATGACGGTTGCGAACCGGGCGGCGGACCGGCCGATTGGCAATTGGTCCTCCGGCGCGCTATCCATGTAGCGTCCTGTCCCGGCAAGGGCCGACATACCGGCGGGCGGCACGGCCGGGACGGGCGGCGGCATCCGCCACGACACGAAAGGCCATCCGCGCTTCGATCTTACGACGGGGGGTTGAACCATGAAATCGCGAACCAGGGTTGCCGTCATCGGCGGCGGGATCGCCGGCTGTTCGACGCTCTATCACCTCACGCGCGAGGGCTGGTCCGACGTGGTCCTGATCGAGCGCGACGAACTGACCTCCGGCACCACCTGGCATTCGGCGGCGCAGGTGACGAATTTCGGCACCAGCCAGACCATGATCGGGCTCAAGTCCCACTCGATCGCGCTTTACAAGAAACTGCGCGACGACCCCGACTATCCGGTCGGCTATCACCACGGCGACGGTGGCATCCGCCTGGCCAATACCGAGACGCAGATGCAGGGCTACCGCCATTTCGCGTCCATGGCCCGCGGCATCGGCGTCGAATTCGAGGTCATCGACGCCGCGGAATGCGCCCGCCGCCACCCGCTGATTTCCACCGACAACCTGCTGGGCGGGCTGTGGGACGGCGAGGATGGCGATATCGACCCCGCGCAGCTGTGCCAGGCGCTGGCCTTTCACGCCCGCGGGGCCGGGGCGGAGGTCTATCGCCAGACCGCCGTCACCGGCCTGACCCAGCACGGGGACGACACCTGGACGGTGCACACCGACAAGGGCGGCATCGACGCCGACATCGTGGTCAACGCCTGCGGCTACCGCGTGAACGAGTTGGGCGCGATGATGGGCGTGCGCCATCCCGTCGCCGCGATGGAGCACCAGTATTTCGTGACCGAGGACATCCCCGCCATCGCCGGGGCCGGCCGCCGCATGCCGCTGCTGCGCTGCCCGATCTCGGATTTCTATTCGCGGCAGGAAAAGAACGGGCTGCTGGTCGGTTTCTATGAACAGGACTGCAAGACCTGGGGCATGGACGGCATCGACCCCGGCTTTTCCAACGATCTGTGCCCCGACGACCTCGACCGGGTGATGGGCGTGCTCGAAGGCGCCTTCGCGCGCATGCCGGTGCTGGCCGAGGCGGGCATCAAGCGGGTGGTGAACGGCCCCATCACCTACACCATCGACGGCGCGCCGCTGGTGGGTCCCGTTCCCGGCAGGCGCAACGCCTATTGCATCGTCGGCCTGCGCGCGGGGCTGGGCGAAGGCGGCGGGCACGGCTGGCTGCTGGCGCAGCAGATCGTGCATGGCGAGGCGTGCCTTGACACCTGGTGCATCGACCCCCGCCGGTTCGCCGGGCACGCCACGGTCGAGCTGACCGCGCTGAAGGCGGTCGAGGACTACAGGAACGAGTTCCGCTTTCATTTCCCGCACGAACACCGCCCCGCCGGCCGGCCGGCCAAGACCACCCCGCTGACCCCGGTGCTGGCCGCCGAAGGCGCGGAATTCGCCGTGGTCAGCGGCTGGGAGCGGGTCGACTACATCAAGCCAAAGCCCGATTTCCGTCCGACGCCCGGTTTCGGTTTCGACGAGACCTTCGACGTAGTCGCAGGCGAGGTGAAGAACGTCCTCGAAAACGTCGGCCTGTGCGAGGTGAGCGGCTTCAACCGCTTCGAGATCACCGGCGCGGACCGCCATGAATTCCTGGACCGGATGTTCTGCGGCGCGGTGACCGGGCGCGCGGGCCGCGTCGGGCTGGGCTACATGCTGAACCGTCACGGCATGGTCAAGGGCGAGGCGACCGTCGCCAACCTGCCCGCCAGCGACCGCGGACCGGACCGCGTCTGGTACGGCTCGGCCGCGGCCGGCGAATATCATGACATGGACTGGCTGACCGCGCATCTGCGCCCCGGCGAGGACGTGCGGATCCGCAGCCTGACCAACGACCAGACCACCCTCGTGCTGGCCGGACCCAAGGCGCGCGGCGTGCTGTCGGCCTGTTCGCGGGGCGACTGGTCGCGCGAAGCCTTCCCTTGGCTCGGCGTTCGCGAATGTTCCATCGGGTTCGCCCCCGCGACCGTGTTCGGCCTGAGCTTTTCCGGCGAGCTGGCCTATGAAATCCACCTGCCCAATGCCTCGCTCCATGCCGCCTATCTGGCGCTGCGCAAGGCCGGAGAGGCGCACGGGCTGAAGCTCTTCGGCGCGCGGGCCGTCGACTCGATGCGCCTGGAAAAGGGATACCTCCACTGGAAGGCCGAGCTGACCACCGAATACGACCCCTACGAGACCGGGCTGGGCCGTTTCGTCCGGCTGGACAAGGGCGACTTCGTCGGC
Source organism: uncultured Roseovarius sp. (assembly GCA_964574045.1). Classification (GTDB taxonomy): domain Bacteria; phylum Pseudomonadota; class Alphaproteobacteria; order Rhodobacterales; family Rhodobacteraceae; genus Roseovarius. The sequence goes on from CAZNMK010000110.1 coordinate 2,458, forward strand.
CGCGACGCGCTGCTCAAGCGCAGGGCGGACGGGCCGAGGAAGAAACTGGTGACGCTCGGCATCGACACGACCGACGCCCCGGCCCATCCCGGTGCCTCGCTGATGCGGGACGGCACGGTCGTCGGCACGGTGACGTCGGGCGAATGGGGACATCGGACGGGTCTGAACCTGGCCTATGCCTTTGTCGATACGGCGACGGCCGGCGACGGCCGGGCGATGCAGATCGACCTGTGTGGAACGCTCGTCGGCGCCCGGGTCATCGCCCCATCGCCATACGACCCCGGCATGGAACGGGTCCGGGGCTAAGCAATTGAACTGCACGGGATACTGGAGCGGGTAGCGGGAATCGAATGAGGCGGACACTAAGAGACACGAAGCGACAGATCGTTGATTTGTCTTATAAAATTGAAACTTAAGAATCCTATTTAGGTGGATTATTGCGACATTAGAGGACATACATGGGCCGATAATTGCCGTACAATGCCGTACAATCCGATGGACCACGGCGCTCTGTACGGCAGAGCCGAGGAGGGCCGAACATGCTCACAGACGCCAGGATAAGATCGTTGAAACCCGCGGCCAAGCGATACCGCGCACCGGATACCGGCGGACTCTACGTCGAGGTGCAGCCCTCCGGGGCGAAATACTTCCGGCAGAATTATCGGTTCTTCGGCGCGTCCCGGACGCACACGCTCGGCGAGTTCCCGGCGTTGAAACTCGCCCGCGCCCGGTTCCTGCGCGAGAAGCTGAAAGAGGACGTGCGGCAGGGCCGCGATCCGAGTCCGCCGCGACCGGTGCCGGCCGCCGTGGCGCCTGTGGAGCCGGTGGCGGTGCCGCCGGACGCGGAACCCGAGCGCGAGACGGACGCGCTCTCCTGGCGGTCTTACGCCGCGCGGTATGTCGATAAGCGCGAACGCGAGGGCGCCGCGCCCAAGACCCTCGCGAAACTGCGGTTGTGGCTCCGGGAGACGAGCGGGGTCATGGGCGACATGCCCATCCACGAGATCGGCGCGAAGCCGGTCATCGAGGCGTGCCGGGACTACGAGGAGCAGGGCAAGCTACACTCGGCCCAAGGCGCACGCACGTTCTGCTCGCAGGTCTTCCGCTTCGCCATCGCCCACGGGGACGCGAACTTTGACCCGGCAGCCGCCGCGCGCGACGCGCTCGCCCGCCCGAACAACCCGGGCTACCCCGGCATCACCGACCCGCGCCGGGTGGGCGAGTTGATGCGTGCGATTCGCTCGGCGGAAGTCGATGTCGTGACCCGCGTCGGGCTGATGCTCCTGGCCTACCTGTTCCCCCGGGGTGGGGAACTCCGCCAGATGCGATGGGATCAGATCGACGGCGATGTCTGGCTGGTGCCCGCCGCCGCGATGAAGATGACACGCGATCACGTCGTCCCCCTGCCCCGGCAGGCGAAGGACCTCCTGCGGCAGGTCAAGCCGGTCACGGGACGGGGCGAGTATATCTTGCAGTCGCGGTGGTCGCGCTCCGGCAAGCTGTCGGAGAACACCTTCGGCAAGGCGCTCACGGTCGCGGGCATCCCGGCGGGCGAGCATGTACCCCACGGGTTCCGCATCACCGCCTCCACCACCCTCTACGAAGCCGGCTGGAACGGCGACTGGATCGAGCGCCAGCTTGCCCACGTTGAGGGCAACAAGGTCAAGGGGGCCTACAACAAGGCCCTGCATATCGAGGGCCGGAAGGAGATGATGCAATGGTATGCCGACTGGCTGGACGAGCAGGCCGCGCGTCAGTGAAGGCATGAAGACCAAACTGATGCGGTAGATGCTCCCCTCGGCAATATCATAGGGGTGTATCCATTCCGAAAGAACCAATGCTGGGGTTAGGATGCATTGATTTTCTCTTTTGCGCATGATTCACAGCTTCGAATACGGAGCGGTGACAGGAGCGGTCTTTATTTGCTGAGCGACGCGCAGATGGCCAGGCTGAGCCCTTCTTCCCTAAGTCCCACGGCAAGCCCCGCGTTGTAAGCCGCTGACACCGCCTCGAATATCCTGTCCCAGACACCAAGATTCGCCCACCGGACGAATCGGTTGTGGCAGGTCGTGTAGAGGCCGTAGCGTTCGGGGATGTCCGCCCAGGGCGAGGCGGTCCTGAGACGCCAATAAATGCCGTTCAGCACTCGCCGGTCATCGACCCGCCGCACGCCACGCGGCTTGTTCGGCAATAGCGGTTCGATGATCGACCACTCGAAGTCCGTCAGTTCGCAACGACGTTGCGCCATGCTGCCCTCCTCTTTTCCAGGAGTGAATCGGCAAACAATCGAGCCCGCTAGTCATTTATGAGTGCGTGACGTAGGGTCAGGACCCATTGATCCGCAAGCCGTAGCGTGATTCATTGCCGCAAAAAGCGAGCGGTGACATGAGCGATCTTTTCTGGCTGACCGACGCGCAGATGGCGCGTCTCGAACCTTTCTTTCCGAAGCCCCACGGCAAGCCGCGCGCCGACGACAGGCGCGTACTGAGCGAAATAATCTTTATCAATCGTAATGGCTTGCGCTGGCGGGACGCGCCTGCGGAGTATGGCCCGCCGAAGACCCTCTACAACCGCTGGAAGCGGTGGAGCGAGAAGGGCATCTTTGCCCGGATGCTCATGGAACTGGCCGACCGGGGCGGCGGGACCGACACGCTGATGATCGACGCGACCTATCTTAAGACCCACCGCACCGCCTCCAGCCTGGGGTTGAAAAAGGGGGGCCGATGACAGGCGGTGCCGCCTGATCGGGCGCACGAAGGGCGGGATGAACTCCAAGCTTCATGCCGTCACGGACGCCCTGGCCTGCCCCTTGCGGATGTTCCTGACGGCGGGCCAACGCAGTGATTATATCGGCGCACGAGCCCTTCTGGATGCCCTGCCACCCGCCAGACACATGCTGGCGGATCGTGGCTATGACGCGGACTGGTATCGTGAAGCCCTTGAAGACAAGGGGATAACGCCCTGCATCCCGTCGCGCAAGGGCCGCAAGGCCCCGATCCCACACGACGCGGTCCGTTACCGCCAGCGCCACAAGATCGAGAACGCCTTCGCCCGCCTCAAGGACTGGAGACGCGTCGCAACCCGCTATGACAGATGCCCGAAGGTGTTCCTGTCCGCTTGTGCGCTCGCCGCCGTCGTCATGTTCTGGCTATGAGATGCCGTAACAGGTCCTGCGTTGCGCATCACTATTACCGCTTGCCAGATCACCGCTGCGCTTTCGCCATTCCCGTATCAAACCTGATTGGAGGAATAGGGAATGAGACTGTTTATCGGATTGGATGTGTCACTGGCCAAGACCGCGATCTGCGTGGTCAGCGCGCATGGAAAGATCGTTCGGGAAGCTGAGGTTGCCAGCGAACCGGAGCCGCTGCTTGCATGGCTTCAGGCACTGGACGGCAACATTGCCGCTTTGGGTCTTGAGGCTGGCCCCTTGTCACAGTGGCTGTATCGCGGGCTGACAGATGCCGGGCTGGATGCCGTTCTGATGGAGACGCGGCAGGTGAAGGGGGCCTTGAAGGCCATGCCCATCAAGACTGATCGCAGGGATGCCGAAGGCATTGCGCGTCTGCTCCACCTCGGTTGGTTCCGCCCGGTCCACTGCAAGTCAGTTTCTGCGCAGGAGGTTCGCGCCATTCTCAGTGCTCGGAAGGCGATCCAGCAGAACATGATCGCGCTGGAGATGTCACTGCGCGGGCTCCTGCGTAACTTTGGTTTGAAGGTCGGGGCGATCTCCCGAGGAAGGTTCGAGCATCGCATTCGAGAACTCGCTGAGGGGAATGCCATGCTCGAGACGGCGACAGCTCCCATGTTACGTGCAAGGGCGTCGTTCCGCCAGGAGCTTGCGGGCCTGGAAAAACTGGTTCGGCAGATGGCTCAGGACGACCCGGTTTGTGTGCGACTGATGACGATGCCAAGGGTTGGTGCAGTTGTCGCCCTGACTTACCGGTCCGCCGTCGACACCCGGCGCGCTTCACCTCTTCGAAGAATGTTGGCCCCTGGGTCGGCCTGACGCCGTCGCGCAACCAGTCTGGCGAGCGCGATGTCTCAGGCGGTATAACCAAGGCTGGCGATGTGAACCTGAGGCGCGCGTTGTGCCAGGCCGCAACCGTCATGATGAACCGGGGCCGAGCGACATGGCTGAGAACTTGGGGCGCTCAGGTTGCAAAACGCCGGGGCCGGAAATGGGCCATGCTCGCGTTGGCACGCCGGTTCTCAGTTATCCTGCACCGCATGTGAGTCGACGGCACGACATTCCGGCTGGAGGCTGTGCCGACGACCTGATCCGTAACCCGTTGCCTGCCTGACCGCAGGCCTTCGAGGTCTCGCAGGGACGCGGTTCCGATGATGTCGTACTCAGGACCGTCGCTGGCATCCGTCAAGTACGCCTATGAGATGGGCACATCGGAATTGCATCGAACCAGCATCATGTCGGCAGCCAAGCGCTGACCACGGACCGAAGCATGTGCCCAAAGGATCTCATTCAGGGCGGCTTGAAGATCAGGAACGAACACCAATAGATGCCGCTCTCCTGCTTCGGCGGGATCAATCTTTTTGCGAAAAATGTCTTGACTGGGACGGACCCGTTACCGAAGTCCTGGCCCTAGTTGAGGCACCACTCTCGACCCCGTTGTCAACTCTGGCATGCGAGGTAGGTCGCATGCAGGCGTTCGGTCGCCTTTTCCAGTTCTGATACAGACAGACTTGCAAACCCCAGCCGCAGGCCATCGGGCTTTTCCGGCCAGTCCGTGTAGTTGCGGCTGGATAGGAATTGCACGCCATGTTCCAATGACACAGCCTCCATCTTGGAAAGATCGCATCCCTTGCGAAATCGCACCCACAACGCCAGGCCCCCATCGGGTACTGTGAACTCCACGTCGTCACCGAATGCCTCGGTCATGCTGGTCTTGAAGACATCCCTCCGGCGAGCATACTCACTGCGGGACTTGCGGGCGTGTCGGCGCATTTCGCCATCGTCAATCATCTCGGAAACGGCAATCTCGATGCCCGGGTTCCCCTGCCGGTCGATCAGCATCACCCGTCCCGCTACGGCCTCGATGAAATTCGCGGGCGCCGCGATGTAGCCGATCCGCAGACCCGGCGAGAGGAGCTTGGACAAGGATCCGATATAGACGACGAATTGCGGAGCGGCGCTGGCCAGGGGTAATAGCGGCCTGTGCTCGAAATGGAATTCGTGGTCGTAGTCGTCCTCGATGATCGTCAGCCCGTGCCTTTCGGCCAAGGTGATCAGTTCGACGCGCCTTGAGGACGACAGCGAAACCGTCGTCGGGAACTGGTGGTGCGGCGTCAGATAGATTGCCTTGACCGAGTGGCTTCGGCAGATTTCTGCGATCTTTTCGACCTGGACGCCGTTTTCATCTAGCGGAACGGGCAGTACATTTGCGCCAGCCTGCTGAAACGCGATTCTTGCCGGCGGGTAATTCAGTTCTTCCACCAGAACGATATCGCCCGGTTCGACCAGCAACTGCCCGCACAGGTAAATCGCCATCTGGCTGCCGCGGGTAATGCAGATGTTGTTCGGGGTGGTCGATTGCCCGCGCTCGATGTTCAGCATCGTGGAAATGGCCTGGCGAAGGGCGAAATGGCCCCGCGGATCGC
>CAZNMK010000111.1:0-8004 GCA_964574045.1 uncultured Roseovarius sp.
TCGTGCCAGAGGCACGCCTGCGGCGTGACGGGCGGGCGGGCGCATGCCGGATCGCCAAGCGATCCGGCTGAAATCCTGGAACCGGTCAATTGCAACGGCCATTGGTATAACGCGATTCAGCCGCGAAAACCCGCCGCCAGTTCCTCGGGCAGGTCGAATTCGGCCAGCACCCGGGCACGGGCCCCGGCAGACATCTTGCGCGCCGTGCGCGCGACGATCTTTCGCAGCTTTTCGGGCTCCTGCGTGTCGGAGAACGGCGCGAAATACCATTTCAGGAACACGAAACATATCGTGTCCTCGAGCGCCTGCACCTCGGCGTCGCGCTTGATGCCCTCCTTGCGGATCATCTTTCCCGCGCGCTCGGCCTCGTCGATACCGTAGCCTGCCTGCGCCATGATCTCGCCCACCCGCGCAGCGTGGTGGCGCGCCAGCGCGCTGCGCCAGTCCAGATAGCCCGTGCGCCCCTCGGGGAAATCCCCGCGCGGCAGCACCCAGCGTTCGATATGCTGGCCGCGCGCGGCGATCTGCAAGGGCTCCGACGCGTCGGGAAAGAGCCGGGCCAGCTCGGCGCTCATCCGCCGGCCATAGAGCTGCGCCGCCGGCGCCCCCTCGCTCCGGTCGGGGTCGTGGGCATTGGCCGCGTCGATCGCGGCGAGGGCCTGTTCAAGGGGGGTCACAGCGCCTTGCTCCAGGCTTCGGCGGGGTCGCCTTCGACGTAGTCGCGCAGCGCCGCGATGTCGTCGATGCGGGCATGGTGGCGCGAGACATGCACGCCCACCCGCTTGAGCCGGGCAAAGGCGCGCGACAGGCTTTCGGGTTTCATCCCCAGCCGCCCGGCGATCAGCACCTTGTCGTAGGGCAGGGTGACGACGCAGCTGCCACTGTCGCACGAACAGAGCCGGGACAGGAAATCCGCCACCCGCTGCGGCGCGGTCTGCGATTTCATCTGCTCGACCTGCGTCACCAGCTCGTGCAGGTGCTGAAAGGTGGCGGCGATGATCGCCGCCGACAGTTCCGGCTCGCGGCGCAGCATCGACAGCAGGCTGCGCGCGGGGATCGCCAGCAGCGTGCAATCGGTAACCGCCTCGGCCGAAACCGGATAGGGATGACCCCTGAGCGCCACCGCCTCGCCAAAGCTGTGGCCGCGGGTAAAGACCTGCACCACCGCCTCGCTGCCATTGGGCGCGACGCGGTAGAGCTTGACCCAGCCGCCGATCACGACATAGATCGTCTGCGCGTCCTGGCCCTGCAGGAACACCGTCTCGCCGCGCGCGCAGGTCCGGCAGACGGCCGTCGCCAGCAGATCCTCGACCACCGGCTCGGGCAGGCTGCGCAACAGCAGCGAGCGCCGCGCGATGCCGAGGCTTTCGGATCTTTTCATGCCGCGCGCGGCGCCCTGGCTGTGGTCATGTCGGTCGTCCCCCGGGTTCGGGAAGTGGCTTTCGCCCCGCCTTTTGCCGATCTTGTGCGCTACTGGCAAGGGCCGGCTGACGGTATGCCCACAAGAAACCGCGGTCGGGGCGCGGGCCGGCCACATGATGCCGGGGCAGCGGCGCTCAGGCCGCGGGGGCGCCCGCGGCCGCGTCGTCCGCGCGCCCGCCCGCCCCGAGATCGCCGAGAATCGCATAGAGCGCCGGCAGCACCACCAGCACCAGAACCGTCGCCGACAACAGGCCGAAGACGACCGAGATCACCAGCGGCTTGACCGTCTGCGCCTGGGTGCTGGTCTCGGCCAGAAGCGGCACCAGCCCCAGGATGGTGGTCGAGACCGACACCACGATGGGGCGGAAACGCTCGCGGCTGGCGCGTCCGGCGGCCACCGCGCGGGAAACGCCGTCGCCGGTATGCCGCTTGATCACCTGCACCAGCAGGATGGCGTTGTTGACCACGATGCCCGCCAGCGACGCCGCCCCCATGATCGACGGCATCGAGACGTTGTAGCCCATCGCCATGTGCCCCAGCACCACGCCCACCAGCGCCAGCGGGATCGTCAGCATCACGATCAGCGGTTCGACATAGCTGCGGAACTGGAACGACAGCACCACGTAGATACCGACGAGACCGATCATGAAGCCGCGCAGGATCGACCCCATGGTTTCGGCCGAATTGGCGTTCTGGCCCTCGACGGCAAAGCTCATGCCGGGATGATCGCGCACCAGCCCGGGCAGGAAACCGGCGGCGATTTCGCTGACGATGGCATCGGCATTGCCGATGCGCCCGTCGACATCGGCCGCCACGGTGACGCTGCGGCGACCGTCGACATGGACGATACTGCCCCAGCCGCGGGCCTCTTCGATGCGGGCGACGGTCCCGAGCGGAATACGGGTGCCGCCGGACAGAACCACCTCGAAAGCGGCCAGATCGTCATGCGCGTCGCGGTCCGCGGCGGCCTGTTCGATCTCGATCTCGTGCGAAATGTCGCCTTCCTGCACCGTTGTCACGATCTGGCCCAGAAACGCACTGCCCAGCTGTGCCGCCACCTCCGATGCGGTCAGTCCCAGCCCGGTCGCCCCCTCGGCCAGCGTCAGCCGCAGTTCGGGCCGGCCGGGGCGCAGGTCGGACATGGCGTTGTAGACGCCGGCATAGGTTTCCAGTTCGGCCAGCAGCCGCCCGGCGGCGGTGTCGAGGGCGCCCAGATCGGGCGCCGACAGGCGGATTTCGACCGCCCGGCCCTGCGGGCCGATCCCCGGCTCGGTCAGGGTGATGGCGATGGCGCCGGGAACGGCGCCGATCTCGGACCGCCAGGCGGCGATCAGCTCATCGAGCGTGGTGGCGCGGGTCTCGGCCCCAAGCAGGTCGGCGGTGACGGTGGCCACGTGGGGACCGCTCTCGCCGGCGCTCTGGTTGCGGTTGAAATGGGTCTGCACGCTCTTGACCAGCGCCGCGCCGCCGGGCTGCGCGGGCGCAAGCCGCGCGTCGACCCCGAGCAGCGCGGCGCGCACCCGTCCGGCGACGTCTTCGGTGCGCGCAAGCGGCGTGCCCTGCGGCATCAGGATGCGCGCCTCCAGCACGTCGCCGTCGATCTCGGGCAGGGCCTCGCGCTGGACATGGCCCGCGCGCAAGAGCGCCACGGTGACGATCAGCACGGCGATGACCAGCCCGGTGACGAGGTAGCGCCACGTTACGGCGGCGTCGACCAGCCGCCCCAGGGCGCGGTCGCGGGTCCAGGCGAACCCGCGCTCGAACCCCGCGCGCCACCGCGAGGGCGGCGCCTCGGCTGCCTTGAGCCCGTGCGACAGGTGATGCGGCAGCACCCAGAACGCCTCCATCAGGCTGGCGGCGAGCGCCGCGATCAGCACGATGGGCAGCACCTCGAGCACCGCGCCCAGATCGCCCGACAGAAACGACAGCGGCGCGAAGATCGCCACCGTGGTGATGAAGGACGAAATCACCCCGGGCAGCACCAGTCCGGTGCCGGCAATGGCGGCCTCGACGCGCGAGGCGCCGCGCGCGGCCTCTTCGGCGATGGCGTCGGAGATGACGATGGAATCGTCCATCACGATGCCGATCGCCATCAGGAGCGCCACCAGCGTGATCATGTTGAGCGTGAGTCCCGTCAGCGCCATCGCCACGAAGGCGCCCAGGAACGCCACCGGCAGCCCCAGCGCCGCCCAGATCGCATAGCGCGGACGGAAAAAGACGCTCATGACCGCCACCACCAGCACCAGCCCCAGAAGGCCGTTCTCGACCAGCATTTGCAGGCGGTCGCGCACGATGGTGGTCATGTCCTGCACCACTTCGAGGCGCAGCGAGGGCGGCACCGCCGCGCGTTCGTCCCCGACCAGCGCGCTAACGGCGTCGAAGACCCGCAGCGCGTCGGCGCCCAGCGCCTTGTCGACCTGCAGATAGACCGCGCGCGTGCCGTCCAGATAGGCGCGGTTCTCGGGCGGGCTGTAGCTTTCCTCGATGCGCGCGATCTGCCCGAGCGTCAGCTGCGCGCCGTCGGGTTTCGACAGCACCACCAGCCCCGCCAGCGCCGCCGCGCTGCGGCGTTCGTCGGCAAAGCGCAGGGCGATGTCCTGCTCCGGCGTTTCCAGGCTGCCCAGCGGGCGGTCGACGCTTTGCGCGCCGATGGTCCCGGCCAGGACGGCGGCGCTGAGCCCATGCTGCAGGAGCGCCGCGCGCGGAACCGTGATCAGGAATTGCCGGGTGCCGAAGCCGGTCAGCGTCACCCGCGCCACGCCGGGGAGCGCCGATAGCCGGTCCTTGAGCGCATCGGCATACCGTTCCAGCTGCGGTGCCGGCATGTCGCCGGCGACCGCCACCGACGCAACCATGTCGGTGCGGTTCAGTTGGCGCACCAGCGCCGGGTCGGCGCCGTCGGGAAAATCGTCGATCGCCGTTACCTCGGTGCGCAGGTCGTTGACGAAGCGGCCGGGATCGCCTCCAGGTGTCATCTCCGCCACCGCGCGGGCCGCGCTTTCCTGGGCGGTGCAGGTCAGCTCTTCGAGGTTCTCCACCGCTTCGACCGCGTCCCAGATGCGGCGGCAGATGGCGTCCTCGACCTCGGACGCGGTGGCGCCGCGATAGACCACCGAAATCTCGGCCTCGGTGGCGCGGAAATCGGGAAACGTCTCGCGCTTGAGCGTCGGCGCGGCGAAAATCCCGGCCGCGGCGATCAGCACCAGCACCAGGTTGGCCGCCGTCGGGTGCCGCGCGAACCAGGCGATCATTCGCCGCTCTCCGCCGGCGTCACCACGATCCCCGGCAGCGCCGGAACGATGTCATCGACGATGACCTCCTCGCCCGGCTCGATCCCGGCCTCGATCACCGCCACATCGCCCTGTCGCCACCCCAGCGTGACCTCGCGCAGCGCCAGCCGGCCGTCGGCGTCGCGCAGATAGACGGTATCGCCCTGGTGCACGGCAATGGCCGGCAGGGTGACGCGCGGCGCCAGTTCCGGCCCGGTGAGCACCGCCTCGACATACATGTTGGGCACCAGCGGCAGGCGCAGCGGCGGGCGGATGTCCTCATAGGGGTTGTCGACCGCGATCACCACCGGCACCGAACGCGCCTCGGGGTCGAGCGCGTTGCCGATGCGGATGACACGCCCCCGCCAGACCTGCCCGGGCCCGGAAACGAGCCGCAGCTCGGCCTCGATCCGGTCGAGCACGGTTTCGCGGATGCCGGCCTCGAAGCTCACGCCGGCGTCGGGGACGGCCGCGCCCATCAGCCGCGGAAAGCCCTCGACCGGCAGATGCACGGTGATCTCGGCGCGCGCGACGCCGTCGGCGCTGACCAGCTTCTGCCCGGCGGTCACGAACTGGTGGCGTTCGACATGCACCTCGCCCACGCGCAGATCGAACGGCGTCTCGATCCGGGTCATCGCCAGGTCGCGCCGGGTGCTGGCCTCGGCCGCCTCGGCGCGAGCGATCTGGGCGGCGAGCCGGGCCTGCCGCACCGGCACCAGGGCAAGGCTGTTTTCCAGCTCCTGCACGCCGCGGCGGATCTGCAGCGTGGCGCGTTCCTGTTCATCGAGGCGCGCCTGGGGCGCGGTGCCCTGCGCCACCAGCTCGCGCACGCGGGCAAGATCGGTCTCGGCCAGGGTCAGGCGGTCCTGTTCGATCTCCAGCAGGCGGGCGGTGTTGTCGGCCTCGACCCCGATCTGGTCGACCTCGGCGTTGAGCGCCGCGAGATCGGCCTTGGCCTGGCTGAGCGCGGTCTCATAGCGGCTGCGGTCGATTTCCAGCACCCTGGTGCCGGCGGCGATCAGGTTGCCGGTCTCGAGCTCGGGGTGGCGATAGGTCACCGCGCCCGACACCTCGGCCACCGCCTGCCAGCTTTGCGCGGCGCTGACGGTGCCGTAGCCGCGCGACACCGGGCGCACCGGCACGGCCTCGGCGACGACGGTGCGGGCGGTGACGCCGCGTTCGGCCTGCTCGACGCGGGCGGGCGGTTCGGCCTGCGACACCAGCCACGCCGCCAGCGCGATGCCGGCGGCGAGCGGCGGCACGATCCGCAACAGTCTGGCTGCTTTCATGACCTCGCCCCCGGTTTGCCTCGGACGAACCGCGCCGGGGCACGCCCGGCGGCGTGCGGTCCGGCTCAGTGCTGGTGCGGTCCCAGCCGGTTATGCAGACGCGAGTCGTGCTCGCGGAAATGGTCGGTGAACCATGCCTCCAGCACCTGGGTCAGGCGCTCGGCGGTCTGTGTCTCGCTGGTCGCGGCACCGTCCATGATGTCGCGCAGCTCGTCCAGCAGGTATTCGTGGCTGCCCTTGTGGGCCTCGAACTGGTCGTACCGGGCGTTCTTCATCTGCCGTTCCTCATGCGCGAAATGCGCCGAGATCGCCTGATAGAGGTCGCCCAGGCAACGGTCGACGTCGGCGTCCGGGCGACCGTCGAGGATGGCGCCGGCGGCGGTGTTCACCAGCTCGATCAACTCGCGGTGCTCGTGATCCACCGCCTCGTCGCCGACGCTATATTCGGGTTTCCAGGAAATCGGAGCCATCGGTCTGCCCTTCAGTGAATGTAGAAGCCGCCCGAGGCGGCGTCGAAATCGACGGCGATGCTTTCGCCCGGCGCCAGCGAGATGTCGAACGCCGCCTCGTAGTCGTAGCCGCTCTGCGAGGGATCGTCCTGCAGGCGCAGCGTCAGGCGGCGGTCGCCGGCCGGCAGCTCGAACCGTTCGTACATCCGCGACGGGCCGCTGCCCGCCAGCCCGGTGGGCGACACATCGGCGGCATAGACGGTGGTTCCGTCGATATCCATCTCGATGCGCACCGGCGCGCGGCGGCGTTCGCAAAGCTGGGCGTTGCGCATGTTGCGGGGCAGGGCGGCCAGTTCCTCTTCGGTGCGGTCGCGGCAGTTGCGCACCCCCGAATGGGCAAAGCTCAGCCGCAGAACGCCGTGGTCCTCGGGCACGCTCTGCCAGTCGGGCCAGGCCGACAGCACGGCCGTGCCCAGGACCAGCGCCAGCGACAGTACCCCGCCCGCGATCAGGTGCCGGGGGCGTTTCAGCCAGTCGTTGCCGGTGCTCATGCGCTGGCCCTCCGGGTTTCGGCCGCGGCGTTCATCTCGGCCTTCTCGTCTTCTTCAAGCGGGCGGACGTTCTCGAATTCCGGCATCCCGGCCAGTTCCTCGGAAAAGGCGCTCAACTCGGTCGCCAGGCGCTTTCTTTCGCTGCCACCGGCCCAGATCGTGCGCACCCGCTCGCGCGGCACGCGCCGGCGCAGGAACGGGTCGCGTTCGCGGGCAAAGCGTGCCTCGGTCCAGTCGAATCCATAGCGGTTGAAGCAGTCGCGCTCGGCGCAGCCGGCGACGGCGACCCCGTCGGCCAGGCCGCGGCTGATGATGAAATCGATCAGCGACGGCGGCGCCATCGCCACGCAGGGCATGACCACGCGCCCCTCTTCCGGTGCGGCGGCGGCGCCGTGGCCGCAGGCCAGCGTCAGCACCCGGCCCTTGCCCTCGAGACCCCTGGCCGCCTCGATCACCTCGGCGCGCAGTTCGGCCAGCGGGCGCTCGGGCAGGTCGATGCCGGTGACCAGATCGCCCGAACGGCGGAAGGGCGAGGAGGACGGGCAGGCGCCCATGCAGATGCCGCAGGCGACGCAGCGGGCGGGGTTGACCTCGACCTGGTGGGTGAAGGGCAGCCCGTCGGTGCGCGGCACCAGGGTGATGGCGGCATAGGGGCAGTCGGCGACGCAGCGGGCGCAGCCGTTGCAGTGATCGAGGAACACCTCGGCCGCGCCGCCCTCGCGCCGGGGCGGCATCCACGGCATGCCGATCAGCACCAGGGTAAAGATCGCCACGCCGGCCCAGACCACGCCCGAGGGCACGCTCTCAATCACCGGAAAGAGCGACAGCAGGAACCAGTCGATGCCCACGCTTTGCGGCACGGTGGCGAGATCGGCCGCCCCCTGCGAGGTCGCGGGGATGGCGTAGGAGCCCACCACCAGCGCGCCCAGCGTGATCGCGGTCAGCCCCCGCGGCGGACTGGTGCGGGCCTCGGTGATGCGCTGGATATGCACCCACATCAGCAGCAGCAGCAGCAGCGGAATGG
>CAZNMK010000112.1:0-7983 GCA_964574045.1 uncultured Roseovarius sp.
GCCTGTATCCTGTCCAGGATTTCGGCGGTGGCGGCGGGTTTTGGTTCATTTGTTTTATTCATGATTGACGAGATTACGAATGTTCGTTAGCTCTGTCCACAGAAAACGTTCGTTGGAAAAGGAACTCGCCCATGATTCCCGCACACGCACGCGCGGTCATCGTCGGTGGCGGCATCATGGGCTGCGGCCTGGCCTATCACCTGGCGCATCTGGGCTGGAGCGATGTCGTGCTGCTGGAAAAGGCCGAGCTGACCTCGGGCAGCACCTGGCACGCCGCCGGGCAGATCACGCATTCGACGTCGAGCTACGGCCTGGGCAAATGCGTGGGCTACAACATCGACCTCTATTCAAGAGTGCTGGAGGCCGAGACCGGCCAGTCCGTCACCTGGCATGGCTGCGGCTCGCTGCGGCTGGCCTATACCGAGGACGAGATGGACTGGCTGCGCCAGACCGTATCGGTCGGCCGGGGACTCGGCTTTCCGATGGAGATCGTGGGGCCCGAGCGCATCCGCGACCTGCATCCCTTCTACAATCTCGAGGGCGTCAAGGCGGCGCTGCACACGCCCGACGACGGCCATGTCGACCCCGCCGGCGCGGCCTTTGCCCTGGCCAAGGGGGCGCGGCAGCTGGGCGTGCGGATCGTGCGCCGCTGCCGGGCGACGAATGTCACCCGCCAGCCTGGCGGCGAATGGCTGGTCGAGACCGAGCAGGGGCCGATCGTGTGCGAGCACGTGGTCAATGCCGGCGGCACCTATGCCCGCCAGGTCGCGCAGTGGTCGGGCTATGACCTGCCGGCCACCTCGATGACGCATCACTACCTGATCACCGACACGGTGCCCGAATTCGAGAAGCTGGAAACCGAGCTGCCGGTGGTGCGCGACGACCGGCTGGTGTCGGGCTACATCCGGATGGAGCAGAAGAAGGGCCTGATCGGCATCTACGAAAAGGCCAACCCCAACACGGTGTGGGAGGATGGCTGCCCGTGGGAGGCCGAGAACGAGCTTTTCGGCCCCGATTACGACCGCATCATGCCGTGGCTGGAAAACGCGATGGAGCGGATGCCGGTCCTGTCGGAGCTGGGCATCACCCGAGAGGTGCACGGCGCCATCTCGCACCCGCCCGACGGCAACCCGCTGATCGGCCCGGCGCCGGGGTTGCAGAACTACTGGTGCTGCTGCGGCACCCAGATCGGCATCGGCTGGGGCCCCGGCCTGACGCGCGAACTGGCGCGCTGGATGATCGCGGGCACGGCCGAGATCAACATGCGCGAATTCGACCCGCGCCGGTTCGGTCCCTACGCCGATCAGGGCTACCAGATCGCCAAGGCGAAGGAGGATTATCTCCTGCGCCACGAGATACCGTTTCCCCATTTCAACCGGCTGGAGGGGCGGCCGGTGAAGCCCTCGGCGCTCTACGACGATCTCAGGGCCGAGGGCGCGGTGTTCGAGGAGGTCTATGGCTTTGAGCGCCCGCGCTGGTTCGCTCCCGAGGGGGTGGAGCCCCGCGACATATACGGCTTCAACCGCACGAAGCTGCACGACATCGTCGGCGCCGAGGTCCGCGCCGTGCGAGAGCGCGCCGGGATCATGGACATTTCGGCCTTTGCCAAGGTCGAGGTCGCGGGCGCGGATGCGGAGGCATTCCTCGATGGGCTGACGGCCAACCGGCTGCCGGCACCGGGGCGCATCGGGCTGACCCATATCCTGAACGATGCCGGGCGGATCGAACTGGAAACCACCGTCGTCCGCCTGTCGGAGGACCGCTTCTACCTGGTCTGCGCGGCGTTCTTCGAACAGCGGCTGCTGGACAACCTGGCATTCGCGCTGGCGGGCCGGGACGTCACGATCGTCAACCGTTCGACCGACTGGGGGGCGCTGGCGCTCAACGGGCCGCGCGCGGGCGACATCCTGTCGGGTTGCACCGGGGCCGATCTGTCGGTCGCGGGTTTCAGGTGGATGACGGCGCGGGAAATCGACGTCGCCGGTCACCGGCTGTGGGCGCTGCGCATGTCCTATGCCGGCGAACTGGGGTGGGAACTCCACGGCCCGCGCGCTGCGATCCTCGCCGCCTTCCGCGCGCTCAGATCGGCGGGCCGGGCGCACGGGCTCGCCAGCTACGGCTCGTTCGCGATGAACGCGATGCGGATGGAAAAGGGGTTCAGGGGGGCGGGCGAGCTGACCAACGAGGTGACGCTGCCCGAGGCCGATGTCATGCGCTTCGTCAGGCTGGACAAGGAATTCCGCGGCAAGGCGGCGACCGAGGCCGCGCTGGCGGCCGGCCCGCGATTTCTCTGCGTCTATCTGGAGGTCGCGGATGACGGCATCGCGGACGGCAACGGCGGCGAGGCGGTGCTTGCGGGTGGCCGCCAGGTGGGCACCGTCAGCTCCATCGCCTTCGGTCACGGTGTCGGCAAGCTGCTGGCATTCGCCTATGTCGCGCCCGAATGCGCGGCCTCCGGCACCGCGCTGGAGGTCATGGTGATGGGCAAGCCGCGCCCGGCAAGGGTTCTGGCGGAACCTGCCTATGACCCCCAAAGCCTGAAACCGCGGGCGCAATCCCGAACGGAGGTGCCGGCATGAGCGAGACAATGCAGGCTATGGTCCTGACCGGCCACGGCGGGCTGGACAAGCTGGTCTGGCACGAGGACTGGCCGAAACCGCGACCGGGGCCGGGGCAGGTGCTGATACGGGTCGCCGCCTGCGGCCTGAACAACACAGACGTGAACACCCGGTCGGGCTGGTATTCCAAGACGGTGAGCGCGCCGACGACCGGCGGCGCATACGAAGAAGTGGCCGAGGCGGACCCGAGCTGGGGCGGCGCGCCGATCGCCTTTCCGCGCATCCAGGGGGCCGATGTCTGCGGCCATGTCGACGCCGTCGGCGAGGGCGTCGATGCCGGGCTGATCGGCAGGCGCGTCATCACCGACAACTGGCTGCGCGACCGGGACGACCCGATGAACATGGCCAAGGCTCTCTATTTCGGGTCCGAGGTCGATGGCGGCTTTGCCCAGTTCGCGGTGATCGACCGCCGCAATGTGGGTTTGGTGGATTGCGACCTGACGGATGCCGAACTGGCCACCTTTTCGTGCAGCTACACCACCGCCGAGGGCATGCTGTGCCGCGCGGATGTCAAGGCGGGCGACCGCGTGCTGGTCACCGGGGCCTCGGGCGGGGTGGGGTCGGCGGCGATCCAGCTGGCCAGGCGGCGCGGCGCGACGGTGGTCGGGCTTGCCTCGGAGACCAAGCACGCGGCGCTGGCGCCTCTGGGCGCGGATGCGCTGCTGCCGCGCGCGCCGGCAAACCTCAGGGCCGCGCTGAAGGATGCCATCGGCCACGATACGGTCAATGTCGTCGTCGATATCGTCGGCGGACCCTATTTTCCGACGTTGATCGACGCGCTCGACCGGGCGGGGCGCTATACCTGCTCGGGCGCCATCGCCGGCCCGATCGTCGAGCTCGACCTGCGCACCTTCTACCTGCGCGATCTGACCTTTACCGGCTCGACCATCGTTCCGCCGCACGTCTTCGACGATCTCGTCGGCTATATCGAGCGCGGCGAGGTCAGGCCGCTCCTGGCCGCGACCTATCCGCTGAAAGAACTGCGCGCCGCGCAGACCGCCTTTATCGAAAAGGCGCATGTCGGCAACATCGTGGTGTGCCCGTGAAGATCGCCCGCATCCGGGTCTACAAGACCGATCTGCCCTATGTCGGCGGCACCTATGTCTGGGGCGCGGGCAACGCGATCTCGACCGCGCGCGCCGCGGTCGTCGTCATCGACACCGATGCCGGTCTGCAGGGATGCGGAGAGTTCACGCCCTGCGGAGAGAACTACATGGTCGCCCACTCCGAGGGGGTCGAGGCCGCCGCCCGCCTGCTGGCGCCCGCCCTGCTGGGCGAGGACCCGCGCCAGGTGGCGCGGATCGAGCGGATCATGGATCGCGTCATCCAGGGGCACGGCTATGCCAAGGCGCCCTTCGACGCCGCTGCGTGGGACATTCTCGGCCAGGCCACGGATCAGCCGGTGTGGCTGCTGCTGGGCGGCAAGCTGACCGATGGCGCGCCGATGTACCGTGTCGTACCGCAAAAGCCGGTGGCCGAGACCGTCGCCGAAATGGAGGTCTATCGCGGACAGGGCTACCGGCAGTTCCAGATCAAGGTCGGCGGCGACTGGGCGGCGGATATCGAGCGCATCCGCACCGCCGTGCCGCTGCTGAAGCCGGGTGAAAAGGCGCTCGCGGACGCCAACCAGGGCTGGCGGGTCGACAATGCGATCCGCGTCGCGCGCGCCACCCGCGATCTCGACTACATCCTCGAACAGCCATGCCGGACCTACGAGGAATGCCAGCAGGTCCGCCGGGTGGCCGAACAGCCGATGAAGCTTGACGAATGCGTGACCGGCATGGCCGCCGCGCAGCGCATCGTCGCCGACCGCGGAGCCGAGATATGCTGCCTCAAGCTGTCCAATCTCGGCGGCTTGTCCAAGGCCCGCAGGGTGCGCGATTTCCTGGTCGAAAACCGCATCCCGGTGGTCAGCGAAGATACCTGGGGCGGTGAGATCGCATCGGCCGCGGTGGCCCATTTCGCGGCATCGACGCCCGAGGAATACCTGCAGAACACCACCGACCTGATGACCTACAACACCCGTTCGACCGGCGTCGGCGGGCCGGTCGCCAGGGATGGCAAGCTGTTCGCCACCGACACTCCGGGTCTCGGCGTGACCCCGGATTTCGACAGCCTTGGCGCCCCGGTCGCGGAGTACGCATCATGAAGATTTCGCGCATTTCCGTCTGGGCCGTGGACCTGCCGCTGGAACGCCCCTACCGGCTGTCCGGCGGGCGCCTGAAGGTCGAGCGGCTCGATTCCACCTTTGTCCGGCTGGACACCGACGAAGGTATCAGCGGCTGGGGCGAGGGCTGTCCTTGGGGGACGACCTACCTGCCGGCGCATGGACCCGGCATCCGGGCCGGGCTCGCCACCCTTGCCCCGGCGGTGCTGGGGCGCGATCCGCGCAGCTTGCGCGCCCTCAACGACGCGATGGACATGCAGCTACCGGGCCATCCCTATGTGAAATCCGCCATCGACATGGCGGCGTGGGATATCCTCGGCCAGTCTGCCGGCCTGCCGCTCTGGCAGCTCTTCGGCGGCGACCGGGCGGTGCCGGTGGCGGTCAATTCCTCGATATCGACCGGCACGCCGGACGAGATGATCGCGCTTATCCGCAAGGCCTCCGCCAGGGGCTATCGCACCCACTCGGCCAAGCTCGGCGGCCACGACACCGGCGCCGATATCGCGCGCATCGAGGCGATCTCGGCCGCCCTGCCCGAGGGCGAGAAGGTGACCTATGACATCAACCGCGCCTGGACGCCCGGCGTTGCGGTGCAGGTGCTGAACTCGATCTCCGCGCGCGACTGGGTCGAACAGCCCTGCGAGACGCTCGATCAGTGCGCCCATGTCGCGGCGCGTGTCGCCAACCCGATCATGCTGGACGAATGCCTGCACGGTTTTCAGGACCACCTCGAGGCATGGCGCCTTGGTGCCTGCGAGGGGGTCAAGGTCAAGCCCAACAGGGTAGGCGGGCTGACGAGGGCCTTGCAAATCCGCGATTTCGGCGTTTCGGTCGGCTGGCAGATGCATATCGAGGATCTGGGCGGTTCGGCGCTGGCCGACACCGCGGCGATCCACCTGGCCAGCTCGACGCCCGACGCCAATCGCCTGGCAAGCTGGCTGTCCCACTATCACCTTTCCGTCGACCCGGTGCCCGGGCAGGGTGCGCGCAACGTGGACGGGTTCGCCACGCCGCCCACCTCCCCCGGGCTGGGCGTTCGCCCCGACGAGGACGCGCTCGGCGATCCCGTTGCGGTCTATCGGGGGTAGAAGATGAAGATCGCCCGCCTCACACTGTGGGAAGTGCCACTGACCAGCCACCTTGCCTATCACATGGCCGGCGGCAAGACCTGCGACACCGTTACCACGGTCGTGCTGCGGGTCGATACCGATACCGGCCATTCCGGCTGGGGCGAGGTGTGCCCGATCCCGCATTATCTGCCGGCCTATGCCGGGGGGGTGCGCCCGGCGCTGGAATACCTCGCGCCGGCGGTGATCGGCGCCGATCCGGTCGGGCCGGAGGCGGCGATGGCCCGCGCCGATGCCTGGCTGCAGGGCCATCCCTATGCCAAGTCGGCGCTGGATGTCGCGCTGTGGGACATCACCGGGCAGGTGGCGGGGCTGCCGCTATATGCGCTGCTCGGCGGGCGGCAGGCGGCCGACATGGCGCTCTATCACTCGATCACCTGCGTCGCACCCGAAGAGATGGCGCGCATCGCCCGCGACGCGCAGCGCGAGGGGATCGCGCAGTTCCAGGTCAAGCTGGGCGCCGACAATGACTGGCAGGCCGACGTGGCGCGGCTGCGGCTGGTGCGCGAGGCGGTGGGCGAGGGGCCGCTGGTCTATGGCGACTGGAACTGCGGCGCGACCCGGCTGGACGCAACCCGCGTGGGCCGGGCGGTGGCCGGGCTCGATGTCATGCTCGAACAGCCCTGCGCGACGCTCGAGGATTGCGCCGCGGTGCGCGCCGCGACCGGGCTGGCGATGAAGATCGACGAGAACGGCCACGACACCGCCTCGCTGCTCAAGGCCTGGAACCTCGGCTGCATGGACGCGGTGGCGCTCAAGCTGTCCAAGTTCGGCGGGCTTTCCGCCACCCGGCGGGCGCGCGACCTGTGTTTGCACCTGGGCGCCCGGATGTGCGTCGAGGATACCTGGGGTTCCGACGTGACCACCGCCGCGCTGCTGCACCTCGCGGCCGCGACGCCGCAGCAGGCGCTGCTCAATACCTGCGACCTGTCGGGCTATGTCGGCCCGCGTCTCGACGCGCGGGCGCCGGTCCGCCGGGGCGGCCGCATCGCACCGCCCGACGGGCCGGGCCTGGGCGTCGCGCCCGATCCCGACATTCTCGGCCAGCCCGTGGCCGTCATCGACTAGGAGGAACCCACCATGCTCGACAAGACCGCGATGCAGGCCCTGGCCGACCGCGCCCGCGCCGTGCTGCCCGCGGGCGGGTTTGGCAATTTCGACCCGTCCATCTTTATCCGCGAGGGGCAGGGCGCGCGCGTCCGCGACGAGGACGGGCGCGAATATGTCGATTATCTCATCGGTTCGGGGCCGATGCTGCTGGGCCACGGCCACCCCGAGGTGCTCGACGCGGTGGCCGAACAGCTGCCCAGGGGGATGACGTTCTTCGCCAACAACGCCCCGGCGGTGGAACTGGCTGAGGAAATCTGCCGCGCGGTCGCCTGCGCCGAACAGGTGCGTTTTCTGTCGTCGGGGGGCGAGGCCGACATGTACGCGATGCGGCTGGCGCGCGCCTGTACCGGGCGCGACAAGATCGTCAAGTTCGAGGGCGGCTATCACGGCATGTCGGCCGAGGCGCAGATGAGCCTCGCGCCCTCGCGCCTGGTGAATTTTCCCCAGGCGGTGCCCGACAGCGCCGGCATCCCCGAGGCGGTGCGCGCCGAGATGCTGATCGCCCCCTTCAACGACGCCGAATTCCTCGAAAGCCTGCTCGCGGAATGGGGCGACCGGGTCGCCGGCATCATCGTCGAGCCCCTGCAGCGGATCATCCCGCCGGCGCCCGGTTTCCTGCAGGCGGTGCGCGCGCTGTGCGACCGCTACGGCATCGTGCTGGTCTTCGACGAGGTGGTGACCGGTTTCCGCCTTGCCTATGGCGGCGCGCAGGAAGCCTATGGCGTGACGCCCGATCTTTGCACGCTGGGCAAGGTCATCGGCGGCGGCTTTCCGCTGGCGGCGGTGGCGGGGCGCAAGGACATCATGGACCATTTCGACAAGGCCATCGTCGGCGCCGAGCGCTGGCTGATGATGCTGGGCACGCTGTCGGGCAACCCGGTGGCGGCGGTGGCGGGCCTCAGGACAATGGAAATCCTGCGCCGCGAGGGCGCCTATGCAACGCTGGCCGGCAACGGCGAAC
>CAZNMK010000113.1:0-7868 GCA_964574045.1 uncultured Roseovarius sp.
CGCCCCCGATGCCGCCGGAGACGGGTGCCGGTGCGTCCCCGGCGCGGCTGGCGCCGGCCTCATCGCCCGGCAGATCCTCGATCGGCGCCACGCTCGCGGCGATGCTCTCGGCCAGGGTCGCGGCGGGGACAGGCGACGGCGCGGCTGCGGGCGGCGCGCTCGCGCGCGTCGCCGGTGCCTCGCGCCTCACCGACGCCAGCGTCAGGTCGAGCGGTTCGGGCGCCAGGATCAGCCGGTCGGGCGGCGCGTCGGCCGCCCCTTCCGCCAGCACGGCGTTGACCGACAACCCCTGATGCGAGGCCTGCTGGCCGCCGGGGTCTTCGGGCGCGACCCGCATCGGGCCCTGCGCCGCGCGCACCACCGGCACGCCGCTGACATCGCGCACCACCATCCGGTAGCCCCAGGCCCCGATCCCGATCACCAGCGCCAGCGACGTTATCGCGCCCGCCAGGTTGAACAGAAAGGTCAGCGAAGCCGCCCGCCCCGCCTCTTCGTCGGAATGGATGTCAAATGCATCTGCCATCTCTCGCCTCGCCCCGCCCGGCGATGCGCTGCCGCCAGACCGTTGATTGCTGCCTCAGGTGCCCGGCGGTTCGCTGGAGAACGCGCCTCAGCGCATCTCGTCCACCGGTGTCACGCCAAGAATACCAAGACCGGCCGAAATGACAACGGCCACGGCCCGCAAGAGCGCGATTTTGGCCTGGCTCGTGGCTGGCGCGTCCTCTTGCAGAAAGCGCAGGGCGGGTTCGTCGTTGCCCCGGTTCCACAGCGCGTGGAACTCGCTGGCCAGATCGTAGAGATAGAATGCGACGCGGTGCGGCTCGTGCGTGCGCGCCGCGGTTTCCACCAGCCGCGGCCATTCGGCCAGCTTGCGGGCCACGGCCAGTTCTGCCGGGTGGTCGAGCCCCGCCAGGTCCGCCGCCGCGAGCGCCGGGTCGGAAACGTCGATCCCGGCGGCCCCGGCCTTGCGCAGCACCGAACAGGCCCGCGCATGCGCGTACTGGACGTAAAAGACCGGGTTCTCGCGGGTCTGTTCCAGCACCTTGCCGAAATCGAAATCGAGCGGCGCGTCGTTCTTGCGCGTCAGCATCACGAAACGGGTGACGTCCGGTCCGACCTGGTCGACCACGTCGCGCAGCGTCACGAAGGTGCCGGCGCGTTTCGACATCTTGAAGGGCTCGCCGTTCTTGAAAAGCCGCACCAGCTGCGTCAGCTTGATGTCGAGCGGAACCTTGCCGTCGCTCAGCGCGCTGACGGCCGCCTTCATGCGCTTGACATAGCCGCCGTGATCGGCGCCGAACACATCGATCAGCGCATCGAAGCCTCTGGAAATCTTGTCGAAATGATAGGCGATGTCGGGCGCGAAATAGGTCCAGCTGCCGTCGGACTTCATCACCGGGCGGTCGGTGTCGTCGCCATGCGCGGACGAGCGGAAAAGCGTCTGCTGGCGCGGCTCCCAGTCCTCGGGCAGCTTGCCCTTGGGCGGCTCGAGCACGCCCTCGTAGATCAGGCCCTTGACCTCGAGCGTCCTCAGCGCCTCTTCGATGCGGCCGGTGCCGTAGAGCGATTTCTCGGAAAAGAACACGTCCATATGGACGCCCAGCGCGGCCAGATCCTCGCGAATGAGGTCCATCATCGCGTCGGTGGCAAAGCTGCGCGCCTCGGAGAGCCACACCGCCTCGGGCTGGCCGACCCAGGCCTCGCCCACCTTGTCGGCCAGCGCCTCTCCGACCGGCTTGAGGTAGTCGCCGGGATAGGTTCCGTCCTCGAACGCGATCTCCTGGCCCAGCGCCTCGAGATAGCGCAGATAGACCGACCGCGCCAGCACATCGACCTGCGCGCCGCCGTCGTTGATGTAGTATTCGCGCGTCACGTCATAGCCGGCATGGGCCAGCAGGCCGGCCAGCGCGTCGCCGAAGACGGCGCCGCGGGTGTGGCCGACATGCAAGGGGCCGGTCGGGTTGGCCGAGACGTATTCAACGTTGATCCGCTGCCCCTGCCCCATCAATGAGCGCCCGTAATCGGTGCCTTCGTCCAGCGCGGCGCGGATCACCCCGTGCCACAGCTCGTCCGCCAGCCGCAGGTTCAGAAAGCCGGGACCCGCGACCTCGGCCTCGGCGATGCGGCCGTCCGCCAGCAGATGCGGGGCCATCGCCTCGGCGATGTCGCGCGGTTTTTTCCCGGCGGGCCTGGCCAGTACCATCGCGGCGTTGGTGGCCATGTCGCCATGCAGCGCATCGCGCGGCGGCTCGACCGTGACGGCGGCGGTGTCCAGCCCCGCGGGCAGATCGCCCGCCGCCTGCATCGCCCCGATCGCCTCCAGCACGCGCGCGCGGATATCGGTGAAAAGGTTCATGGCGCTCTTGTCCTTCGGTTTCAGGCGCCGGTTTACCATCGCCAGCCCCGGCGTCAATCGCGCCGCTCGCCGGCCCCGCCTGGACCGCCCAGCAGGCGGGCGTGCGCCTGCAGCGCAAAGCGGTCGGTCATGCCCGAAAGGTAATCGCTGACCAGCCGCGCCAGCGCGGTCTCGCTCTTCGCCGCCGCGACCTCGGCCTGCCAGCGCGCCGGCAGATGGCGCGGCTCTTTCATGTAGAAGGGAAAGAGTTCCTCGATCACGCGGGTGACCTGTTCGCGCATCTTCATCACCTCGGGCGCGCGGTACATGCGGGCAAAGAGAAAGGCGCGGATCTGGCTCAGATCGGCCCGGAGCCCGGGTGAAAAGCGGATCGCGGGACGGCCCAGATGGCGCACGGCGGCGGCGCTTTCGGGCGCCGCATCGGCGAGAATGGCGCGCGAGGTTTCGATGACGTCGGCCACCATCACGCCGAAGACCCGGCGCAGCGCCTCGTGCCGGCGGCGATAGGGGTCGAGCCCGGGCCAGAGGCGGTCGACCTCGGCATAGGCCTCGCCGACGATGGGCAGGGCGCGGATGTCGGCCTCGTCGAAAAGCCCCGCGCGCAGCCCGTCATGCAGGTCGTGGTTGTTGTAGGCGATGTCGTCGGCAAGGGCCGCGACCTGTGCCTCGGCCCCGGCATGGGTGGAAAGCTCCAGATCGTGGCGGGCGGCGTATTCGGCCAGCGCCCAGGGCAGTTTTCCTGCTACCGGGCCACCGCCCCGAAGGGGCGTCACGGGTCCATTGTGCTTGGCTATGCCCTCGAGCGTCTCCCATGTCAGGTTGAGCCCGTCGAAGGCGGCGTAGTGGCGTTCGAGCGAGGTGACGATGCGCAGCGCCTGTGCGTTGTGATCGAACCCGCCGAAGGGCGCCATCAGCGCATCGAGCGCCTCCTCCCCGGTGTGGCCGAAGGGCGTGTGCCCGAGATCGTGCGCCAGCGCCACCGCCTCGGTCAGCTCGGCATTGAGCCCCAGCGCGCCGGCGACGGTGCGCGCCACCTGCGCCACCTCGATCGAATGCGTGAGCCGGGTGCGGAAATAGTCGCCCTCGTGTTCGACGAATACCTGGGTCTTGTGCTTGAGCCGGCGGAAGGCGCTCGAATGGATGATCCGGTCGCGGTCCCGCTGAAAGCAGGAGCGAAACGCGCTTTCCTCCTCGGCCACCAGCCGCCCGCGCGTTTGCGCGGGATCGGTGGCGTAGACGCTTGCCATCGCGGCCATCCTTGTCGCCCGTCCCCCCCAGCCATATATTCCTGTCCGAACGGGGACGAAACCGCAAGGGAAGCACGAGGATGGATATGCCGCCGAAAGTGACCGAGCGCGCCTTTGCCCGCCTGGCCGAAATCGGCGCCGGCGGCGAGGGCCGGGCGCTGCGCATCGCCGTCGAGGGCGGCGGCTGTTCGGGGTTTCAGTACGACATCCGCCTCGACCGGCCGGCCGAGGACGATCTCGTGCTGGAAAGCCGGGGCGAGAAGGTGGTCGTGGACAGCGTGTCGCTACCGTACCTGTCGGGCGCGGTGATCGACTTCACCGAAGAGCTGATCGGCGCGCGGTTCACCATCGAGAACCCCAACGCGGCCAGTTCCTGCGGC
Organism: uncultured Roseovarius sp.; assembly: GCA_964574045.1. Classification (GTDB taxonomy): domain Bacteria; phylum Pseudomonadota; class Alphaproteobacteria; order Rhodobacterales; family Rhodobacteraceae; genus Roseovarius. Next base: position 3,984 of record CAZNMK010000113.1, read on the forward strand.
TGCGGGACGTCGTTCTCGCTGTGATGCCGGGCGGGCGGCGAGCGCCAAAGGCGCCCTGCCTCTCAATCCGCGCGGATGGTTTCTTGAGACAGAGGGCATGCGACCGCCCGGGTGGGCGCGGATGCGCCCGCCGTGGGGCAGGCGGGCGGGCCGACGCTGCCCGGCGTGCTGCCGATGCGCGCGTTGGTTCCGGCCCCCTCATTCCGCCGGCACCGCGTGCGCCGGCGTGCGCGGGCGGGCCTGGTCCCGGACCAGCCACACACCCGCCGTCACGACGATCGCCGCGCCCAGCCAGACCCCCGGCCCCGGCCATTCGCCAAAGGCGACGGCGCCGATCGCCACCATCCACAGGAACTGCAGGTGCATCAGCGGCGTGACCACATAGGCCGGCAGGAGCCGCAGCGCCGCCACCAGCACCCAGCGTGCCCCGAACAGGAACACCGCATAAGCGAGCGCCCAGCCCAGATCGGCCAGCCCCATCGGCCGCCAGACAAAGGGCAGCGCAAGGGCCATCGCCGCCATCAGCGCCAGGTTGGGATAGAACACCTGCGCCAGCAGGTTGTCGTCGCGCTGCCCGATATAGCGCGAGGCCAGCATCGACACCGTGCCCAGAACCACCGCCGCAAAGGCGACCACGTGGCCCAGCCCTACGCCGCTCAGCCCGGCCGGAAACAGGCACAGCACGCCGCCGGTTCCCAGCCCCAGCGCCGCCCAGACCTGCGGGCGGACGGGTTCGCCCAGCGCCGGCCCCGACAGCAGCGCCGCCAGGAGCGGAATGAGCGCGATGAACAGAAAGACCTCGGCGAAAGGCAGCAGGCGAAAGGCGTAGAAGAACGCCACCGAGCCCAGCACCGTGGCCCCTGCGCGCAGCGCCATCGCGCGCGGACAGCGTGTCGCCACCCCGCGCCAGCGCCCCTGGCGCCGGTTGGCCGCCAGGCTGAGAGCCGCGACGATCCCGCCCGAGATCGCAAAGAGCTGCGGCGCCGCATAGGCGGTGGCAAAGAGCTTGGTAATGCCGTCGGCGGTGGCGATCAGGGCGGTGTAGAAAAGCGTCAGCGCCACCCCCGCCATGGCGGCGGCGGGCAGCGCCCGGCGCGCCGCAAGAACGCTCACGACGGCAGCCCCGTATGCGCGGCGGGCGCCGCAATCCCCGGCCCGCCGGCACGGGCGAAACCGCGGAAGAAGGCGCTGAAATCCACCGCCTCTTCGGCCGCGGCCAGCACGTTTCGCGCCTCGTCCGACAGACGGTCGCCGACCCGGTCGCGCATCTTGTTCCAGTCGGGGCTGCGCGCCTCGCGCAGCTTGTACATGCAGTCCGACAGCTCGCGCAGCGGGCCGGCATTGGGCTCGGGCGCGGCAAAGACCACCGCCCCCTCCGGCATCTCGTGGGCAAAGCCGCCATGGCCCGAGAGGTCCATGAACCAGTTCAGCATCAGCCACGGGTGATAGTCGTCCATCCCGCCGGGGCGGTCGGCCGGCTGCACCAGGAACCTGTTGGCCTGATCGGCCAGCCAGCGTTCCCATACCGGCGGCGGCGTGGCGCCGGCAAAGCGCAGCGCGATGCAGACCTCGGACAGCAGGTCGATGTTGAGTTCGAGAAACGCCAGCGTGCCGGCATGGCACAGGCTTTCGATCACCGCCGCGTCGGCGCCCGGATCGCGCCGGCCGTACTCCGACAGGTAAAAGACGATATGGGTCAGCTCGTAGGCGGCCTTCTTGTTGGGCAGCGCGAACGTGGCCGAGCGCCGCGCGAATGCGCGCAGCCGGTCGTCGAGCCCGCGGTCGCACGCCAGCGGATCGACCCCTCGCCGCTGGCACAGCCGGCGCGCCTCGGCTCGCTGCAGGTCCGACAGCTCGGCCCCCGCAAGCCCCTGCGCCGCCACCCATTCGGCCAGCGCCGCAGCCTTGTCGCCGCCCAGTTCGCCGCCAAGCCCCAGATCTTCCAGATCCAGGCAGATCGACAGGAAAAAGCGGTAATATTGCGGGAAAAACCCGATGCGCGCCTCGATCTCGCGGTAGAACGCGTCATAGACCGCCAGCGCGCCGGGCCCCGGCACCGCGCTGGTGCTTTCCAGGACGTTTAGCAGTTCGGCGTTCTCCTTCAGCCAGAAAACATCCTCGGCACTGCGCCGCGCGCCGGCAACCCGTTCGATCAGGGCTGCCTGGCGCGCTGCGCGGCTGCGCTGGCGGAACGGCATATCGAGATGAAGAATGTCACCCATAACTTTGAATTCCCTCTTCTTTCCGTTATTCCGTTCCGCGCAGGCAGCGGCTGCTTACATGCTCGACGTGAACATCTCGCAGCCATCGCCCTCTTCCGCCGTCGCCCTGGCGGCGGGCGACATCGACGAGGTGAACGCGCCCACGGCATCGCCGGTACGGGTTTCGCCGGCGGTGACCGGCCCCATCGACGAGGTGAACAGCTCCACCGCGTCGCCGGCGGCGGTGTCGGCGGCCGCGCCCGGCGCCATCGACGAGGTGAAAAGGCCCGTCGCCTCGCCCGTGCCGGTATCGCCGCGCATGATCGGCGCCATCGACGAGGTGAACATCTCGACGGCGTCGCCCAGCAGGCTGTCGGCCCGCGTTTCCGGACCCATCGACGAGGTGAAGGCGCCGACGAGTGCGCCATCGTGCAGGCTCGTTTCCGGCCGGTCGAGGGCGGTTTCGGTGGTGGTGACGAATTTGCGTTGTGCAGACATTTGGCAATCTCCCCAGTTTGCGATGCCCGGAAACGCTTGCACGCAAAACGTGTCTTGCCAATATCGTTTTCTCGCTTAGCGAGTTATCCACAGGACATCCGCCGCATCTCCCACAATCCAAGCAGTTGAAAGATGGGCGGGAAATTCGCCGCGTCCCTTTCGCAAAAAAAGTTATCCACAGACCTGATTCTAAACGTCTTTCAACCTTTGCTTGCGGCTCGGCGCGCGAATCAATTCATATTCCGACGCCTCCGGCCGGCACCCTTGCCAGCGCCTCCCCGCTGCGCGATAGAAGAAGGCGACACGGGAGGCACGGCATGAAGATCGCCAGTTTCAACATCAACGGCATCAAGGCCCGGCTGGCGGCGCTGACAGACTGGCTGGATACGGGCCGGCCCGATGTCGTGCTGCTGCAGGAGATCAAGTCGGCCGACGAGGCGTTCCCGCGCGAGCCGTTCGAAGAGCGCGGCTATGCCGTCGAAACCCACGGCCAGAAGGGTTTCAACGGCGTGGCGATCCTGTCGAAGCCGCCGCTCGAGGATGTCGCCCGCGGCCTGCCGGGCGACCCGGCCGACGAACAGGCGCGCTGGATCGAGGCGACCGTGACCGGCGATCGTGGGGCGCTCAGGCTATGCGGGCTCTACCTGCCCAACGGCAACCCCGCGCCTGGGCCGAAATTCGACTACAAGCTGGCCTGGATGAAACGGCTGAAGGCACACGCCGAGACGCTGCTGCGGCACGAGGAACCGCTGCTGATCGCCGGCGATTTCAACGTCATCCCCCAGGACGAGGACGCCCGCCACCCCGAGAAATGGGCCGACGACGCGCTGGCGCTGTCGCAATCGCGCGCCGGGTTCCGCCGGCTGCTGCACCTGGGCCTGACCGATGCCTTCCGCGCCCGCGTGCAAGGCCCCGGGCACTATACGTTCTGGGACTACCAGGGCGGGGCGTGGCGGCGCGGCGACGGCATCCGGATCGACCATGTCCTGCTCAGCCCGCAGGCCGCCGACCGGCTGACCGATTGCCAGATCGACAAGCAGGCGCGGGCCGGCGAAAAGCCGTCCGACCATGTGCCGATCTGGGTGAACATCGATATATAAGCAGTTATTATTGCTATACTAGATCACCGGCCAGAAAACCTGAAACACCTCCTGTCCCTATTCCGCCCGGCGGCACCGCCGGGCAG
>CAZNMK010000114.1:0-7824 GCA_964574045.1 uncultured Roseovarius sp.
CGAAGAGTTCGGCGGTCGCGACCGGCGGCTGCGCCCGGCTTTCGTCGACGAATATCACCTCGTCGGCGACGCTGCGGGCGTCCTCCGGCTGGTGACTGACCATCAGCACCGTTGCGCCGCTTTCGCGCGCCAGTTCGGCCACCAGCGCCAGCATCTCGGCCTTGAGCGCGGGGCCGAGCGCGGCAAAGGGTTCGTCCAGGGCCAGGATGTCGCGGCGCTGCACCATCAGCCGCGCCAGCGCCACCCGCGCCCGCTGACCGCCCGACAGCGCGGCGGGCTTGCGCGCCCCAAGCCCCGCCAGCCCGACCCGCGCCAGCGCGCCCTCGACCGTCTGCCATTCGTCGTGCGAAAGCCGCAGATCGGGGCGCAGCCCCAGCCCGACATTCTGTGCCGCCGTCAGGTGGGGAAAGAGGTTGCCGTCCTGAAAGAGCATCGCCACCGGCCGCGCGCCGGGGTCGAGCGCGGCGATGTCCCGCCCGCGCCAGAGGATGCCGCCCTCGATCACCGGCAGAAAGCCGGCGATCGCCTCCAGCAGGGTGGTCTTGCCGCCGCCCGAGGGGCCGATCACGGCGACGATGCGGCCCTTCTCGACCGTGAAATCGGCGGCAAGGCGGAAACCGCCATTGTCGATCACGCAGTTCTCAAGCCTCAGCATGCCAGCGCCCGCCCCTGTCCAGTGCCCAGAAACTGCCCACCGACAAAAGCAACAAGAGCAGCGCCCCGCCCGCCGCCGCCTCCATCCGGTAGGCGCCCATCAGACGGTAGATCTGCAACGGCAGGGTCGCGGTCTCGGCCCCGGCGAATAGCGCGATGACGCCGAGATCGCCCATCGACAGCGCCATCGCCAGCCCGGCGGCGAAACCGATCTGCGCCCGCATGCCGGGCAGGAACACCAGCCGCCAGAACGCCCCGCGCCGCATGCCCAGCGACAGCGCCAGCCGGCCGTGGCGCTCTACCACCTCGCGCGCGCGGGGCACCAGGATGCGCAGGACGAAGGGCAGCGCCATCGCCGCGTTGACCAGCGCCGTCACCGGCAGCGCCAGCGCGGCGGGGTCGGCCACAGGGCGCAGCAGGATGAAAAGCCCGGTGCCGATCACCAGCGGCGAGGCGGCGAGGCCCAGCAGCCCCCCCCCCTCGCTCAGGCGCAGCCGGCCCAGCGCCACCGCCGCGGCCATCGGCAGCGCCATCGCGAGCGACAGAACCGTGCTGACCCCGGCCACCGCCAGCGACACCGCCGCCGCCCGCCACACCGATTGCGGCAGCCCGGCAAACCCCGGCAGCCCCGAGACGGCGATCGCCGCCAGCGGCAGGATCAGAAAGAGCGCCGCCAGGACGATCCAGGCCGCGTCGCCCGCGCGCGCCGGCGCGCTGCGCCCGTCCCAGCGCCGCACCGGGCGGTCGAGCCCCCCCTCGAAGCCGGTGCCGCGCGCCAGCCGCAGCGCCGCCACTGCCGCCGTCGCCTTCAGCACGATCTGCAGCCCCGACAACAGCGCCGCGCGGCCGAGGTCGAAATCGAAGCGGAACGACTGGTAGATCGCCAGTTCGATGGTCGTTGCGCGCGGCCCCCCGCCGAGCGTCAGCGCCACCGCGAAACTGGTCAGGCAGATCGCGAACACCACCGCCAGCGCGCCCGGCACCGCCTGCCGCAGCATCGGCGCCTCGATCAGCCGCAGCATCGCCCAGGGGCCGAACCGCAACTGCGCCGCCAGGCGAAAACGTTCGGCGGGTATCTCCTGCCAGCCCTGCAGGATGAGGCGCGTGGCCAGCGGCAGGTTGAGAAAGACATGCGCCAGCACCACGCCCTGAAGCCCGTAGATGCGGATCGGCGGCAGGCCCCAGATACCCAGGATATCGCTGATCCAGCCGCCGCGGCCGAAGACCTGCAACAGCCCCAGCACCGCCACGATCACCGGCAGGATGAAGGGCACGCCCAAGAGCGCGATGAGCGCCCGCCGCCCGGCAAAGCGCCGCCGCGCCAGCGCCCGCGCGACGGGGATGGCCAGCCCGACGCTGAGCGCCGCCGACAGCGCCGCCTGCACGACGGTAAAGCGCACCGCCGCCCAGTCGGCCGCCGACAGCCCGCCGCCGGCCTCGGCCCGCCAGGCGACGGCCATGAGCGTGCCGAGGATCAGCGCGGCGAGACCGGCCGCCGCGCCGATTCCGGGGCCCGCGGCCAGAACAGGCCGCGTTTGATCTGAAACGGTTCGACGGCGGGCATGCGGCCGCCCGGATGGGCGCGGAACGCGCCCGCCTGGGGGCGGGCGGGCGCGTGCCCGTCGCTGGCGCGACGGGCGGGCGATTCCGATCGGGCGCGACATGCTCTAGCGGCTGAGCGCGGCGCGCCACTCGGCCAGGGCTCCATCGCGCAGCGCCGCCGCCTCGCCGGGGGCGAAGAGCAGCGATTTTTCGGGCCGCTCCAGCGTCTCGAAGCCCGCGGGCAGACCGCCCTCGGGCATCGCCGCCGGGTACATCCAGTTGGTGGTGGGGATGATCGACTGGAAACGGTCCGAGACCATGAAACGCAGGAACGCCTCGGCCAGCTCGGGTTGGTCGGTGCCGGCCAGTTTCGCGGCCACCTCGACCTGCAGGTAATGGCCTTCGTCGAACATCGCCGCCGCCTTGCTGTCATCCTCTTCGGCGATCAGGTGATAGGCCGGCGAGGTGGTGTAGGACAGCACCATGTCGGCCTCGCCCTCGAGGAACAGGCCATAGGCCTCCGACCAGCCCTTGGTGACGGTGACGATGTTGTCCGCCAGCCCCTCCCAGATTGCGGGGGCGCCATCGCCATAGGCGGCCCTGACCCACATCAGCAGGCCGAGGCCGGGGGTCGACGAGCGCGGGTCCTGGATCAGGATGGTGGCGTCGCTGTCGGCGAGCGCCTCGAGGCTGGCGGGCGCGTTGAAATCCCGGTCATGGACAAAGGCGAACCAGCCCCAGTCATAGGGCAGGAACACGGGATCGTCCCACGCCACCGGCAGGTCGAGATCGGCGGAAACACCGTGGGGCGCGAAGAGCCCGGTCCCGGCCGCCGCCGCGGTCAGGTTGGTGTCGAGCCCCAGCACCACGTCGGCATCGGTGCGCTCGCCCTCCAGCCGCACGCGGGCCAGGAGCGCGGCGCCGTCCTCGACGCCCACCAGTTTCAGGTCGCAGCCGCAGGTTTCCTCGAACGCCGCTTCGACCTGCGGGCCGGGGCCCCATTCGGAAACGAAGCTGTCATAGGTGTAGACGGTCAGTTCGGGCGTCTGGGCCGATACGGCCGTGGCGCCAAGCAGTCCCGCTGCAAATGCAAGATGTCTCATCCATCCTCCTTTGCGGCGCGAGGGCAAAGGTGGATGGGCATCCGTGTCCTTCCCTCCGCCGGTTCTAGCCGGTTCAGGTTCAACGGGTTCGCCTGCGCGTCTCAGTTCCGGACCTGGGTCCGGGACACCCCGAGGTAGACGGATACCTAGGACGCGCGCGAGGGGATGGCAAGTGCGCGGGGTTGCGGCGCCAGGTCACGCTATCGGGCTGGAATGACGAACTCGTCGCGCCGGTAGCCTTGCAGGAAGAGGAGCGCGGTCAGATCGCCGAAGTTGACGCGGATGTCGCATTGGGCCGCCACCGCCGGCTTGGCGTGCAGCGCGACGCCCATCCCGGCACGGGCGAGCATGCCGAGATCGTTGGCGCCGTCGCCCACCGCCAGCACATCGGCGGGGGAGATGCCACGCCGCGCGGCGACCTCGTCGAGCGTGGCGACCTTGGCGTCGCGCCCGAGGATCGGGCGGGCGACATCGCCGATCAGACGGCCGTTTTCGGCCAGCAGGGTGTTGGCGCGGTTCTCGTCGAAACCGAGGTCGGCGGCCACGCGGGCGGTGAACGCGGTGAACCCGCCCGAAACGAGCACGGTCAGGGCGCCGCCCGCCTTCATCGTCGCGACCAGTTCGCGCCCGCCCGGCGCCAGCGTGATGCGCGTATCGAGCACCTGGCCGATCACCGCCTCCGGCAAACCCTTCAGCAGGGCGACCCGTTCGAGCAGCGCGCCCTCGAAGTCGAGCTCGCCGTTCATCGCCCGCGCGGTGATGGCGCGCACATGGGCGCCGACGCCCGCGACCTCGGCCAGCTCGTCGATGCATTCCTGCCCGATCATGGTGCTGTCCATGTCGGCGAGCAGCATCGCCTTGCGCCGCCCGGCGGCGGGCTGCACCGCCAGGTCGGTCTGTCGCGCCTGCAGGTCGTGCCAGACCTGCCACAGGTTTTCGGGCATCGCGGGCAGATCGAACTCGGCCGCCTCGTCGGGCGAAAGCCATTCCGCTGCGCCGCCGCCCCAGGCATTGCGCAGGCTTTCGACAAGGGCGGGCTCCAGCGCGCCGGGGCGGGCGATCAGCGTGGCGGTGTGCATGGCGGTCAGGGTCTCCTTTCGGCGCCTCCTATAAGCACAGATCGCGGGCGTGGTGAACCGCCTGCCACAGGGGTGGTGTCTTGCGCCGTTGTGGGGAACTTCACCGATTCGCAATGCCCGCGCGGCGTGTCGTCTTCGGTGTCGGAATTCCGCCTATCGGAAACATGCGTTCCGCCGCGGCCCCGGTTCGGCACGCGTTTTCGCCCCCGCGGCAAATGACATGTTGCCGTTTCTCCCCGGTGAGCGTATCTCCGTCCGTGGGACACCCCTCCCCAACGAGGGGCGCATATCTGGAAGGGTAACACCGATGTCCATCGACCAACCGGCGACGCGGCCGGCCAATCCGCGCTTTTCCTCCGGCCCCTGTGCCAAACCCCCCGCATTCTCGCTCGACAGGCTCGCCGGCGCCGCGCTGGGCCGCAGTCACCGCGCCGCCGTCGGCAAGGCCAAGCTCAAGGCCGCCATCGACGGCACGCGCGAGATCCTGGGCATTCCCGACGACTATCGCATCGGCATCGTGCCGGCCTCCGACACCGGGGCGGTCGAGATGGCGATGTGGAACCTGCTCGGCGCGCGCAAGGCCGAGATGCTGGCCTGGGAAAGCTTCGGCGCCGGCTGGGTCACGGACGCGATCAAGCAGCTCAAGATAGACGCCGTGGTCAGGGAGGCGCCCTATGGCGAGATCGTCGATCTGGCCTCGGTCGATACCGACAACGATGTCGTTTTCACCTGGAACGGCACCACCTCGGGCGTGCGCGTGCCCAACGGCGACTGGATCGCGCCCGACCGGCAGGGGCTGACCGTCTGCGACGCCACCTCGGCCGCCTTCGCCCAGCGCCTGCCCTGGGACAGGCTCGATGTCACCACCTTTTCCTGGCAGAAGGTGCTGGGCGGCGAGGCCGCGCACGGCATGCTGGTGCTCTCGCCCCGCGCGGTCGAGCGGCTGGAAAGCTACACCCCGCCCTGGCCGCTGCCCAAGATTTTCCGCCTGACCAAGGGCGGCAGGCTGATCGAGGGCATCTTCGAGGGCGCGACCATCAACACGCCCTCGATGCTGGCTCTCGAGGATTACCTGCTGGCGCTCGACTGGGCGCGCGAAGCGGGCGGACTCGAGGGGCTGCGCGAACGCGCCTATGCCAACCTCGCCGTGGTGCAGGGTTTCGTCGCCGAACACGGCTGGATCGCGTTCCTTGCCGCCGATCCGGCGGTGCGGTCGAACACATCGGTGTGCCTGAAATTCACCGATCCGCGCATCGCGGGCGACGCCGCCTTTGCCAAGGCGGTGGCCAGACGGCTCGAATCCGAGGGCGTGGCGTTCGACATCGGCGCCTATCGCGACGCGCCTCCGGGGCTGCGCATCTGGTGCGGCGCCACGGTCGAGACGGCGGACGTGGCCGCGCTGATGCCGTGGATCGAATGGGCGTTCCGGTCCGAGATCGCAGCCCGCGCGGAAACCGCCTGACACCCGTCCCGGACCCGATCCGGGACCTGCAAGCGATAGCCAAGGCCCCGGGTCAAGCCCGGGGCGCGCATGGCCCCCCCGAAACCCTAAAGGATTCTCCGAAATGGCTCCCAAGGTACTCGTTTCCGACAAACTTTCCGAAACAGCGGTGCAGATCTTTCGCGACCGCGGCATCGAGGTCGATTTCCGGCCCGATCTGGGCAAGGACAAGGACAGGCTGGCCGAGGTGATCGGCGATTACGACGGTCTCGCCATCCGCTCGGCCACCAAGGTGACGGCCAAGCTGCTGGAACGCGCGACACGGCTCAAGGTCATCGGCCGCGCCGGGATCGGCACCGACAATATCGACAAGGAGGCGGCGTCGAAAAAGGGCGTGATCGTGATGAACACGCCGTTCGGCAACATGATCACCACCGCCGAGCACGCCATCGCGATGATGTTCGCGGTCGCCCGCCAGCTGCCCGAGGCCAGCGCCTCGACCCATGCCGGCAAGTGGGAGAAGTCGCGCTTCATGGGGGTCGAACTGACCGGCAAGACGCTGGGGGTGATCGGCGCCGGCAATATCGGCGGCATCGTCTGCGACCGCGCCCGCGGGCTGAAGATGAAGGTCATCGCCTACGATCCGTACCTCTCAGACGAGAAGGCCACCAGGATGGGGGTGGAAAAGGTCGAACTGGACGACCTGCTGGCGCGGGCCGATTTCATCACCCTGCATGTGCCGCTGACCGATCAGACCCGCAACATCCTGTCGGCCGAGAACCTGGCCAAGACCAAAAGGGGCGTGCGCATCGTCAACTGCGCCCGCGGCGGGCTGGTGGACGAGGATGCGCTGGCGGAACTGCTGAAATCGGGCCATGTTGCCGGCGCGGCCTTCGACGTCTTCGGCGTCGAGCCGGCGACCGAGAACGTGCTCTTCGGCCTGCCCAACGTCGTCTGCACCCCGCATCTGGGCGCCGCGACCACCGAGGCGCAGGAAAACGTCGCCCTGCAGGTGGCCCAGCAGATGTCGGACTACCTGCTGACGGGCGCGGTTTCGAACGCGCTCAACATGCCCTCGGTGACCGCCGAGGAGGCCAAGGTTATGGGGCCGTGGATCAAGCTCGCCGATCATCTCGGCAGTTTCATCGGCCAGATGACCGACGAGCCGATCAGGGCCATCAATATCCTCTATGACGGGGTGGTGAGCGAGATGAACCTCGACGCGCTGACCTGCGCCGCCGTCGCCGGCATCATGAAGGCCGTGAACCCCGAGGTGAACATGGTTTCCGCCCCGCTGATGGCCAAGGAACGCGGCGTCAGGATTTCGACCACGCGCCAGGACAAGTCCGGCGCCTTCGAGGGTTACATCAAGCTGACCGTGGTGACCGCCAGGCGCGAGCGCTCGATCGGCGGCACGGTGTTTTCCGACGGCAAGCCGCGGTTCATCCAGATCAAGGGCATCAACATCGACGCCGAGATCGGTCGGCACATGCTCTACACCACCAACCGCGACGAGCCCGGCATCATCGGCACGCTCGGCCAGACGATGGGGCGGCACGGGGTCAACATCGCCAACTTCACCCTCGGCCGGGCGGCCCCCGGCGGCGAGGCGATCGCGCTGCTCTATGTCGATGCGCCGGTGGCGCCCGAGGTGATCGCCGAACTGGAGTCGTCGGAGCTGTTCCAGCAGGTCCGGCCGCTGGAATTCGACGTCGCCTGACGCCGCCGCCCGGCCGTTCGCAAAACCTGCCGCCGCCCTGCCGGGGCGGCGTTATCCGTGTGCCGGCGGTGTGCCGGATTCGTGTCCTAAAACGACATGCTGCCGCAAACGGGCGCTTTGAAAGCGACCCCGGCGGTCGCGCGCGGCCAATCGGGGACCGCCGCAAACGCCTAGCATCGGGGGGCCTTGTCCTGCATCCGACTTGGGAGGAAACGATGCACGACCCCGCCCGCCGTCTGCTGGCCGAAATGGCGGCCGTTTTCCGGGCCGAGAACCGCGCCTGCG
>CAZNMK010000115.1:0-7767 GCA_964574045.1 uncultured Roseovarius sp.
CGAAGGGCGAACTGCTCGAGTCGGCCGCGATGGGGGCGGGGGCGGGGCCGAACACCCGCGCGCCGACGGCTGTCAGCGGCCCGGCATTGCGCGCCAGCCGGTTGCCGATGTCAAAGGCCTCGTGCAGGTCGGTCGAGGACAGCACGATCCCCGCCATGCGCCCGAAAGGGGGCACGCCGGCGCGCCGGCGTTCCTCGGCCTCCGTTCTCCAGAAGCCCTCTTCGTCGCCCGACAGGATCGCGCGGATCACCGGGTGTTCGGGCTGATGCGTCTGCACCAGCGCCGCGCCGGGCCGCTCGCCCCGCCCCGCCCGGCCGGCGACCTGGCGGATGAGCTGAAAGCTGCGCTCGGCGGCGCGCAGGTCGGACCCCTGCAGCCCCAGATCGGCGTCGATCACGCCGACCAGGGTGAGGTTCGGAAAATTGTGGCCCTTGGCCACCAGCTGCGTGCCGATGACGATGTCGGCGCCACCCGCCGCGATCGTGGCGATCTCTTCCTTCAGCGCCCGGGCCGAGCCGAACAGGTCCGACGAGAGTACCGCGATCCGCGCCTCGGGAAAGAGCGCCGCCGCCTCGTCGGCCAGACGCTCGACCCCCGGCCCCACTGCCGCCAGCCGCCCCTCGGCGCCGCAGGCCGGACAGGCGGGCGGGATCGGCGCGGTCTCGCCGCACTGGTGGCACATCAGCCGGCCCAGGAACCGGTGCTCGACCATCCGCGCGTCGCACTGCGCACAACCGATCTGATGGCCGCAGGCCCGGCAGACGGTGACCGGGGCAAAGCCGCGGCGATTGAGAAAAAGGAGCGCCTGTTCGCCCGCCGCCAGCCGCGCCTGCACCGCCTGCTGCAGCTTGGGCGAAATCCACCGGCTTGCCGGCAGCGCCTCGGTCCGCATGTCGATGGCGCGCAGCTCGGGCAGCACCGCCGCACCGACTCGGGCGGACAGGTCCAGCCGGGCGTATTTGCCGGCCTCGGCGTTGGCCCAGCTTTCCAGGCTCGGGGTGGCCGAGGCCAGCACCGCCTGCGCGCTGCACAGGCTGGCGCGCAGCACCGCCATGTCGCGGGCGTTGTAGAGGACGCCATCCTCCTGCTTGTAGGAACTGTCATGTTCCTCGTCGACGACGATCAGGCCGAGATCGCGAAACGGCAGGAAAAGGGCCGAACGCGCGCCCACCACCACCTGGCAGCCGCCCTGCCCGGCCATCTTCCACAGCCGCCGCCGTTCGGTGGCGGTGACGCCGGAATGCCATTCGGGCACGCGCACGCCGAAGCGCGCCTCGATCCGGGCCAGGAATTCGCCGCTCAGCGCGATCTCGGGCATGAGCACCAGCGCCTGCCGCCCGCGCGTCAGCGTCTCGGCCACTGCCTCGAGATAGACCTCGGTCTTGCCCGATCCGGTGACGCCGCGCAAGAGCGTGGTGCCATAGCCGCCCGCGCGCACCGCCGCGCGCAGCGTATCCGCCGCCGCCCGCTGTTCGTCAGTCAGCGCCACGCCGGCGCGGGCGGGGTCGAGCCGCGGATAGGGGCTGTCGCGGAGGGTATCCTCCTCGCGCAAGGCGCCGTGCCGGGCCAGCCCCTTGACGACCGAGGGCGAAACCCCGGCCTCGTCGCACAGCTCGCGCAGGGTAACGCCGAGCCCGCCGAAACCCGCCGCCGCCGCCAGCGCCCGCCGGCGGGCATCGGTCATCCGCGCCGGCGCGCCACCGCCGGGGTGGTAGAGCTTTTGCATCGAGGGCGGGTCCAACAGCCCCGGCGCGCGGGTGGCCAGCCGCAGCATCGCCGAAAGCGGCGTCAGCGTGTACTCGCCGGCGCGGGTCAGGAACGCCTGCATCTCTTCGCGCATCGGCGCCAGCTCAAGCACCCGGATCACCGGGCGGATCTTCGATATGTCGAAATCGCCCCGGCCCGGCCCCCAGACCACGCCCAGCACCTTGCGCGGCCCCAGCGGCACCTCGACAAAGGCGCCGGGCTGGCAGCCGCCCTCGGGCGCGAGGTAATCGAGCACCCGGCCCGGCGGCTGCGCCGTCAGGACGCCGACGCGTTCGCCTTGGGCGAAAAATCCCGGGGTAGTGGCCAAGCGGCGCTCCTTTCGAGGGTTTCGGCGCGGTCCACCATGAGGTAAACGCAAAGCGACGAAACCCCAAGCTGCCGGAAAGGGTGAGGCATGAAGTTTTTCGTAGATACCGCCGATGTCGACGCCATCGCCGAACTGAACGATCTCGGCATGGTAGACGGGGTGACGACCAACCCCTCGCTGATCCTGAAAGCGGGGCGCGACATTGCCGAGGTGACGAAAGAGATAGCCGGGATGATCGACGGCCCCGTCAGCGCCGAGGTGGTCGCGCTAAAGGCCGACGCGATGGTGGCCGAGGGCCGCAAGCTGGCGCAGATCGCCGAGAACATCGCCATCAAGGTGCCGCTGACCTGGGACGGGCTCAAGGCCTGCCGGCAGCTGTCGTCGGAGGGCCACACCGTCAACGTCACGCTGTGCTTTTCGGCCAACCAGGCGCTGCTGGCGGCCAAGGCGGGGGCGAGCTTCGTCAGCCCGTTCATCGGCCGGCTCGACGACATAAACCTGGACGGGATGCAGCTGATCGCCGACATCCGCCAGATCTACGACAACTACGATTTCGACACCGAAATCCTCGCCGCCTCGATCCGGTCCGTCAACCACGCGGCAGAGGCCGCGCGCATCGGCGCCGACATCATGACCGCGCCGCCCGACGTGATCCGCAAGATGGCCCAGCACCCGCTGACCGACAAGGGGCTGGAGGCGTTCCTGAGCGACTGGGAAAAGACCGGGCAGAAGATACTCTGACCGTCGGCCGGGGGTGTGCATGGCGCGCCCCCCGTTTAGCGCATGCGCATGACCCGCAAGCCGCACCGCGCCATGCAGATCGCGCGGGGCAAATTTCTTGCGGCAAAACCGGGAACCTTCTGCTAGAGTGCCCGAAAACCGAAAAAACAACGAGCATGAGGCGAGAATGAGCAGCCGTCAGGCCATGACCGACAACCTGCGCGAAAAGATCATCGCGCAGCCCGACGTGATCCTCGAGGATCGCGACCTGATGCGCGCGCTCATCGCCGCCAACGACCGGGCGATGGGCGGCAACATCGTCGATCTGCGCGGCATCGCCATGGAACGGCTCGAGGCGCGGCTCTCCCGGCTGGAAGACACCCACCGCGCGGTGATCGCGGCGGCCTATGACAACCTCTCGGGCACCAACCAGGTACACCGGGCGATCCTGCGCATGCTCGACCCGGTCGAATTCGAGCAGTTCCTGCGCGATCTCGGCGGCGAGGTGGCCGACATCCTGCGCGTGGACTGCGTGCGGCTGGTGCTGGAATCGGCCCAGGCCGGAGGCGAGCCGGACCTCGGGCGGCTCGATGGCGTGCTCAGCATCGCCCGGCCCGGTTTCGTGGCCGAGTACCTGACCCAGGGCCGCCGCGGGGCGACGCGGCAGGTCACCTTGCGCCAGCTTGGCGAAGGCGACGCGCGCATTTTCGGCGCTGCGGCCGAATACATCCGGTCCGAGGCCTGCCTGCTGCTGGATTTCGGCCCCGGGCGCCTGCCCGGGATGCTGGCCATGGGGGCCGAGGACCCGCACCAGTTCAGCCCGCAGCAGGGCACCGACCTGCTCGCCTTTTTCGCGGGCGTTTTCGAGCGGGCCATGCGGCGCTGGCTGTCATGATCGCCCCGGCAGCGCAGGCCGCGCTGCACGATTGGCTGAGCGCGCAAGCGGCGCTGAGGGGCGCCTCGGCCAACACGATTTCCGCCTATCGCCGCGATCTGACGCATTTCCTGGCCTTCATGGCCCGCCACCGGGGCGAGGAACAGGGGCTGGCCCGCCTCGCCGGTGTCGGCGTGCCCGAGATGCGCGCCTGGATGGCCGCCTGCCGGTCCGAGGGGCTGGGCGCGCGGTCGCTGGCGCGCCGGCTGTCCGCGGTCAAGAGCTTTTACCGCTGGCTGTCGCGGCGCCGGGGCTTCGACGCCACCGCCGTACTGGCCACCCGCGCGCCCCGGTTCGAGCGCAAGCTGCCCAGGCCGCTGTCGGTCGACGCGGCGCGCGACCTGATCGACGGGTGCGAACTGCAAGCGCAGGCCCCCTGGGTGGCGGCCCGCGACATGGCGGTGGTGACGCTGCTCTATGGCTGCGGGCTGCGGATTTCCGAGGCGCTGGCCCTGACCGGCGCCGCCTTGCCGCCGGGCGAGGTACTGCGCATCGCCGGCAAGGGCGGCAAGGAACGCATCGTGCCGGTGATCGCGCCCGCCCGCGCGGCGGTGGCCGAGTATGCCCGGCTCTGCCCGTTCGGGCACGGCGCGCAGACGCCGCTCTTTCGCGGCGTGCGCGGCGGCCCGCTCGGCCCGCGCGCGGTGCAGAAGCTGGTGGCCGGGGTACGCACCCGGCTGGGCCTGCCGGCCAGCGTGACCCCGCACGCGATGCGCCACAGCTTTGCCACCCACCTGCTCAATGCCGGCGGCGATCTGCGCGCCATCCAGGAACTGCTCGGCCATGCCTCGCTGTCGACGACGCAGGCCTACACGGCTGTCGATACCGTGCACCTGATGGAAGTCTATCGCCGTGCCCACCCCAAAGCATGATTGCACGCTGGCACGATTTCGGCCATGAACGGGTACATGACACCTCAGACCAAGGCCTTGCTGGTTCACCTGCTGACCGCCACGGGGGCCGTCTTGGCAATGCTGGCGATGCTGGCGGCGGTCGACGGGAAATGGAGCCTGATGTTCCTGTGGCTGGTGGTGGCCTTTGCCGTCGACGGGGTCGACGGGCCGCTGGCGCGGCGGTTTCATGTCAAGACCTACGCGCCGCGCTTCGACGGGGTACTGCTCGACCTGATCATCGACTACCTGACCTATGTCTTCATCCCCGCCTTCGCGCTCTTTAAATCCGACCTGCTGCCGGGCTGGACGGGCTGGTTCGCGATCATCGTCATCACCTATGCCAGCGCGGTCTATTTCGCCGACAGCAGGATGAAGACCGCCGACAACTCCTTTCACGGGTTTCCGGGCTGCTGGAACATGCTGGTGCTGGTGCTCTTCGCCGTCGAGCCCAGCTTCTGGCTGATCCTGATCCTTGTGGTGGCGATGGCAGTGGCGATGTTCCTGCCGCTCAAGTTCGTCCACCCGGCCCGCACCGAGCGCTGGCGCGTCGTCACCCTGCCGGTGGCGGCGGCGTGGACGTTCTTTGCCGGCTGGGCGGCCTGGGTCGATTTCCACCCCGAAAGCTGGGCCCATTGGGGACTGGTGGCCACCAGCCTCTACCTGCTTCTGGCGGGGATGGCGCAACAGGTCATCCCGCCGCGGAACCGTCAGCCGCAGGGCAGCGAGTCGTAGTCGGGCAGCCGGTCGGCGAGAAAGCTGTAATTTTCCCGCGCCGCGCGGATTTCACCGGCCGATACCTCGAACCGGCGCAATTCCTCGCGGCAGGCGTCGAACCGTTCCATCGGGCGGGTCTCGTCCATCCACGGCCGGCACAAGGCCGAACCGCCATAATCGCGCCCGGCGCGGTTGAGACTGAGCAGGAAAACCTGGTTCTCGAGCGCCCGCGCGGTGATGAAATCGTGCCAGGTGGCAAAGCTCTCGTCGCGGTAGTAGGCGCCGCAATGCAGGATCAGCCCGACACCGTGGCGCAGCGCCAGGCATCGCGTGAGTTCGGGAATGCGGATGTCGTAACAGATGATCGGCGCGCAGACGATGCCGGCAACGTCGAAGGTCAGCAGGCGATCCCCGGCGGCAAAGAAATCCTTTTCCACGCCGGCACCGTACTGGCACAGATGCAGCTTGTCGTAGACCCCAAGGCATCCGCCATCCGGCCCCACCGCGGCGGTGCTGATGAAACGCCGCCCGCCCTCGGCCCGGGCGAAGCCGAAGACGACATGCACGCCATGCGCCCGCGCCACCGCCGACCAGGCCGCCAGTGACGGCCCGTCGAGCGGCTCGGCCAATGCATCGAGATGCGCGAAAGCCCCGCCGCCATAGTCGATGGAGGACAGTTCGGGCAGCACCACCAGGTCGGTGGGCGCGCGCGCCAGTTCGCCCGACACCAGCCGCGTTGTGCGCGCCAGGTGCGCGTCGCGGTCGGCGGCACGGGTCATGGCGGGGATATCTATCTGGCAGGCCAGCAGGCGCAGTTTCCCGGTGGCAGAGGTCATTCGTCCTCTCCGGCGCTCAGCAGCACCGCCTCGACCCGGCGGTTGGCCTCGCGCCCCTCGGCGCTGGTATTGGGCGCGACGGGGGCCAGGTAACCCGCGCCCTGTGCCTCCAACTGCGCGCGGTCGGCGCCATGGGCCTCGGCCAGCCGTTCCAGCACGGCGTTCGCGCGTTCGCGCGACAGCACCAGGTTCGGCTCCAGCCCGCCCACCGCATCGGTGTGGCCGACCAGCGCGATCCGGCGGGTTTCGTCCCCGGCAAGGTATCCCGCCAGCGCCGCGAGCGACGCATAGGGCCCCTCGCCCAGCGCCGCCGCACCGCTGGCGAAGTCCAGGTCGCCGAGGATGACATGGCCTTGCGATACCAGCTGCCCGACAACCCCCTCCGCGGGTGCGGCGCCGGCACCCGGCGTCGGGTGCGTGACGGCATCGAGACCAACGACCGGCGCCGTGTCCGAGCCGACCGCGACAAGCTGGACATAGCCCGCCCCCCCGGCGACGCTGACCATGCAACTGACGAACTCCGCCCCGTTGCCGTTGCGTTTCTGCGCCGAGAGAAAGCGGAAATCGAAAAGATCGACGAACATATCCGGGGCCGGCAGCACCTCGGTGCTGAAACGGAAGTCGAAGCCGCCGCAGCGATCGGCCACGCAGTCGAGGACGATATCATAGCCCGCCTCGCGCAGCTGGTCGCGCAGGGGCGCGATCAGTTGCAGCGTCGTCATCTCTCCGTCGACGATGCGCCACGCCTGCCGGGTGATCCGGCCTTCGACCTCGCGCGTGGGCAGGATGCCGTCGGCAAAGGGCCCCACCGGCAGGAAATACGTGTCGGCGGGCTGCACCTCTTCGCGGGTGAGTTCCGCCTCGCCGGGCAGGTTCAACTCCAGCGCGCGCCCCGGCGCGGCGACCGCCGTCAGCGCGGCCAGCAGCCACAATGCGCGAGGCCCGCCCGGCACCGGCTCAGCGCGCCTGCGCGTGGTATTCGGGGTTCGGGCGCATGCCGGTGGCGCTGGCGACGCGGTTCGACATCGAAAAGAACCCCGCGGTGCTGGCGATGTCCCAGATGTCGCGGTCGGTGAAGCCGGCATCGCGCAGCGTCTGGCGGTCGGCCTCCTCGATCTCGGCGCTGGCCCTGGCGACCTTTTCGGCAAAGACCAGCATCGCCCGCTGGCGGGCGTCGAGATCGGCCGCGCGCCAGTTCATCACCATCGCCTCGCCCAGTTCGGGCCGGCCCGAAAGCTGGCGCACCGCGGCGCCGTGCGCGACCTGGCAATACCAGCAGCGGTTGATCGACGACACCACCACCGCGATCATCTCGCGCTCGAGCTTGGACAGGCCGCTCGGACCCAGCATCAAATCGTTGTACATCGCCGTGAAGGCGTCGAGCTTGGCGGTATCGAACGCGTAGGCCAGCAACACATTGGGGACCATCCCCAGCTTTTCCTCGCACAGATCGAAGTATTTGCGCGTTTGCGGCGGCAGCGGGTCGGCGGCGGGCAGGTCGAGGGCGGTGGGCTGGCGGTCGTCGTTCATCCGGGGGCGCCTTCCTTGAACTTGCGGTAGTGGTACTGTCCCACAACCGCCAGCCCGAGGGAAGAG
>CAZNMK010000116.1:0-7757 GCA_964574045.1 uncultured Roseovarius sp.
GTCCGAGGACGGGGTGATGGAATACGCCACCATCGTCTTTCTCGCCCTGAGCGGCGTGGTCCTGCTGGGCAACGCCGCCGCGCTCTGGCGGCGGGGCACGACCCTCGGCGCCGCGCTCACGGTGCTCTATGCGCTCGTCTTCTTCTTCGGCGCCGGCGAGGAGATGTCGTGGGGCCAGCGCATCTTCGGCTGGGAGTCGGGGGATTATTTCAAGGAAAACAATTTCCAGGGCGAGACCAACATCCACAACCTGGTCGTGGGCAGCTCGCAGCTGGCCGAGACGCTCTTCGGCAACGTTCTGACGGCGGCGATCCTGCTTTACCTCGTGGTGCTGCCGCCGCTCTATCCGCGGCTGGGGTGGCTGCGGCGGCTCGTCGACCGGCTGGCGGTGCCGGTGCCATGGCTGCGCCACGGCGTCATCGCGGTGGCCGCGAGCCTGGTCATCGCGGCGATGGACCAGGAACGCAAATGGGAAGTCTACGAGCTGATCTTCAGCCTGCTGACGGTGTCGATCTTCCTCAACCCGCAAAACCGCGACGAGACGCGCTGAGCGGGCGTCAGATGATCTCGTCCTCGTCATAGAGCGGCGCCGCCTCGAGATGGGCGGTCACGCCCTCGGCGACGCGATCGGCGCGCGGGGTTTCGGCGATGTGGAACAGCGCCTCGCCCTCGTAGACGGCGGGCATGTTCGAGCGCCCGATGACGATGCCGCCGGTTTCGGCGGCGATTTCGGCCTCGACCTCTCCGAACGGATCGGAAACGACCCCCAGCACGGTGCCGGGGGCCACCGCCGCGCCGATGGGAACGTAGCCGCGGAATATCCCGCCGGCCGGAGCGCGGTACCAGCGCGAGGTTGCGGCCAGCACCGGCGCATGGCGCAGTTTCGGCACCCCGCGCGCGCCGATCATGCCCAGGTGCCGCATCACCCGCAGGATGCCGCTGACCCCGGCGCGCACGGCGAGTTCGTCGAAGCGCAGCCCCTCGCCGCCCTCGTACAGCAGCAGGTCGACGCCCGCCGTCTCGGCCGCCATGCGCAGCGAGCCCTCGCGCAGCCTGGAGGGGACGATCACCGGCGCGCCGAATGCGCGGCCCAAAGCGGCCAGGCGGTCGTTGTCCGGCGTCAGCCGGATTTGCGGCAGGTTCTGGCGGTGGATGGCGGCCGAATGCAGGTCGATGCCGACATCGGCCCGCTCGACCACTTCGGTCATGAAGATATGCGCCAGCCGCGAGGCCATCGAGCCCTGGCTCTGCCCCGGAAACGAGCGGTTGAGGTCGCGCCGGTCGGGCAGGTAGCGCGAATGGTTGAGAAAGCCGAAGCTGTTGACGATCGGCACCGCCATCAGCGTGCCGGCGAGCGATTTGAGCGGCGTGGCGCGCAGCAGCCGGCGCACGATCTCGACCCCGATCACCTCGTCGCCGTGGATTGCGGCCGAGACGAACAGCACCGGGCCGGGCCTGCGGCCGTGGATCACATGCACCGACAGATCGACCGGGGTGTGATCCGAGAGCGTGCTGACCGGCACATCGACCGTGCGGCGGGTGCCGGTCTCGATGACATGGCCGTTGATCGTGAAGGCGTCACGCCTGCTCATGGTGGCATCCTCGCCGGTCTCGTTCGCGGTAAGAGCGTATTGCGCCCAGACGCATTCGCGCCCACCCGGGCGGCCGCATGCCCCCCGATAGCGGGCGCCCGGAAACACGCTCTAGGCAAAAACCCGGCACCTGTCCATCGGCCCGCGCGGCGCGCCCGCCCCTTCCAACGGGCGGACATATCCGCTAAACGCCGCGCGAGACCCGAAATCACCGGCGGACGGCACGCGCATGAAATTCACCCTCTCCTGGCTGAAGGACCACCTTGAGACCGAGGCCACGGTCGACGAGATCGCCGAGACCCTGACCGATCTGGGGCTCGAGGTCGAAGGGGTCTTCGACCCTGCGGCGCGGCTGGAGGGCTTTACCATCGGCAAGGTGCTGGCGGCCGAAGCGCACCCCGACGCCGACCGGCTGCGGGTCTGCCGGGTGCTGACGGCCGAGGGCGAGAAACAGATCGTCTGCGGCGCCCCCAACGCCCGCGAGGGCATCACCGTGGTGGTGGCCGGGCCCGGTGCCTACGTGCCGGGCATCGACACCACCATCGGGGTGGGCAAGATCCGCGGCGTCGAGAGCCACGGCATGATGTGCTCAGAGCGCGAGATGGAGCTGTCGGACGAGCACGAGGGCATCATCGAGCTGCCCTCGGGCGAGGTCGGGCAAAGCTTTGCCGACTGGCTGGCCGAGAACGAGCCCGCGGGGATCGACCCGGTGATCGAGATCGCCATCACCCCCAACCGCCCCGACGCGCTGGGCGTGCGCGGCATCGCCCGCGACCTGGCGGCGCGCGGCCTGGGGACGCTGAAACCGGTGCCGCAGGCGCATGTCGAGGGGCAGTTTCCCTGCCCCATCGCGGTCGCCATCGACGACGATACCCGCGATGGCTGTTTCGTCTTTGCCGGCCGGCTGATCCGCGGAGTTTCCAACGGACCCAGCCCGCAATGGCTGCAGGACCGGCTGCGCGCCATCGGGCTGCGCCCGATCTCCAGGCTGGTGGATGTCACCAACTTCTTTACCTACGACCGCAACCGCCCGCTGCACGTCTTCGACGCCGGCAAGGTGGCGGGCAACCTGCGCATTCGCCGGGCCAGGGGCGGCGAGCGGCTGATGGCGCTCGACGACAGGGAATACGCCCTCGCCGCTGGCCAGATGGTGATTTCCGACGATAACGGGCCGCAGAGCATCGGCGGCATCATGGGCGGGCTGGCCACCGGCTGCACCGACGAGACCACCGACGTGTTCATCGAATCCGCGCTGTGGAACCATATCGAGATCGCCGAGACCGGGCGCGCGCTCAAGATCAATTCCGACGCTCGCTACCGCTTCGAGCGCGGCGTCGACCCCGAGTTCAACTTCGAGGGGCTGGACCTTGCCACCGGGATGATCGTCGAGCTGTGCGGCGGCGAGCCGTCGAGCCTGGTCCATGACGGCGAGGTGCCCGACACCCAGCGCGCCTACCGGCTCGACCCGGCGCGGGTACGCTCGCTCGTCGGCATGGACATCCCCGAGGCCGAGCAGCGCCAGACGCTGACGCGGCTGGGGTTCCGGCTCGAGGGCAACATGGCCCATGTGCCCAGTTGGCGGCCCGACGTCATGGGCGAGGCCGACCTGGTCGAGGAGGTGGCGCGCATCGCCTCGCTGACCCGGCTCGAGGGCCAGCCGATGCCGCGCGCGCAGGCGGGCGTGCCCAAGCCCATCCTCAGCCCGCTGCAGCGGCGCGAACAGGCGGCGCGGCGGACCTGCGCGGCGCTGGGCTACAACGAATGCGTGACCTACGCCTTCATCGACCGTGCCAGCGCGGCGCTGTTCGGCGGCGGCAACGATGCCGCCATGCTGGCCAACCCGATCAGTTCCGAGATGAGCCACCTGCGCCCCGACCTGCTGGCGGGGCTCTTGCAGGCCGCGGCGCGCAATCAGGCGCGCGGGATCGCGGATCTGGCGCTGTTCGAGGTCGGTCACGCGTTTGAGGGCGGCGAGCCGGGCGAGCAGCACCTGCAGGTGGCGGGACTGCTGGTCGGGCGCAGCGCGGCGCGCGACGTGCACGGCTCGGCCCGCGCGGTCGATCTCTTCGATGCCAAGGCCGATGCCGAGGCGGTGCTTGCCGCGCTCGGCGCGCCGGCCAAGGTGCAGATCCTGCGCAAGGGCGCGTCCTGGTGGCATCCCGGCCGGCACGGGCGTATCTGCCTCGGTCCGAAAAAGATGCTGGCAGCGTTCGGCGAACTGCACCCCGGGGTGCTGCGCGAGATGGACGTGAAAGGGCCGGCGGTGGCCTTTGCCGTCTGGCCGGCGGACATCCCGCTGCCGCGAAAGGCGGGCGCCAGCCGCGGGGCGCTGGATGTCAGCGACCTGCAGGCGGTGGAGCGCGATTTCGCCTTTGTCGTCGACCGCGACGTTGCCGCGCTCGATCTGGTCAACGCCGCCGCCGGGGCCGACAAGCGGCTGATCGAGGATGTGCGCGTCTTCGACGAATTCATCGGCGGCAGCCTGGGCGAGGGCCGCAAGAGCCTGGCCATCACCGTGCGCCTGCAGCCCACTGAAAAGACCCTGACCGAGGCCGAGATCGAGGCGGTCTCGGCGCGCATCGTCGAAAAGGTCGGCATGGCCACGGGCGGGGTGCTGTGGGGATCGGCGCCCCGCGTGGGCCTCCAGACCCAGAAAGCGCAAAGGGCAGCGCCGCCCGGGG
Source organism: uncultured Roseovarius sp. (assembly GCA_964574045.1). GTDB lineage: Bacteria > Pseudomonadota > Alphaproteobacteria > Rhodobacterales > Rhodobacteraceae > Roseovarius. Next base: position 4,274 of record CAZNMK010000116.1, read on the forward strand.
CGGGCGCTGCCCGGCGGTGCCCGCCGGGCGGACAGTTGTCCTGAGCCTCGCGAACGTTCCTCGCGTCACGGCCCCCCTTTGCATCCGGCCCGTTCCGGGGCATTCTGCGGCAAGAGACCCGAGGATACCATGTATCAGGACCGCACCGAGGCCGGAGAGGCGCTGGCGCGCGCGCTGACCGAGATCGAGCTTGACCGCCCGGTCGTGCTGGCGCTGCCGCGCGGCGGCGTGCCGGTGGCGCTGGCGGCGGCGCGGGCGCTCAAGGCGCCGCTCGATCTGGTGCTGGTGCGCAAGATCGGTGTGCCGGGGCAGAAGGAACTGGCCGCCGGCGCCATCGTCGACGGCCCGCCCGAGCATCTGTGGCTCAACGAGGCGCTGATGCGCGGCCTTGGGCTGACCCGCGCAGACCTGGAGCCGACCATCGCCGCGCGGCGCGCCGAACTGGCCGGGCGGCGGCGCGACTGGCTGGCGGGCCGGGCGCCGGTCGACCTGGCGGGGCGGGACGCCATCGTCGTCGATGACGGCATCGCCACCGGCGCCACCGTGCGCGTGGCGCTGAGGGCGCTGCGCGAACGCGGTCCGGCGCGGGTTATCCTGGCGGTGCCGGTGGCGGCGGCCGACACGCTGGAGGAGTTGCGCCCGCTCGCCGACCGCGTCGTCTGTCCGCTGGTGCCGGAGCATTTCCGCGCCGTCGGGCTGCACTACCGCGAATTCGCGCAGGTGCCCGGCGAAGAGGTCCGCAGGGCGATGGAGGATGCCGGGGGCGGCTGAGGCTTGGTCGCGGCCCCGAAGACAAGGAAAAGGAAAGACATGACGCTCAAGGTCTACCTGTCGGGAGAAATCCACACGGACTGGCGGCAAGAGATCGTGACCGGCGCCAGCGGGCTGGACGTGTCCTTTTGCGCGCCGGTCACGGATCACGCGGCCTCGGACGATTGCGGCGTGGCCATCCTCGGGGCCGAGCACGACAGGTTCTGGCACGACCGCAAGGGCGCCATGGTCAACGCGATCCGCACCCGCAAGGGAATCGCCGACGCCGATGTCGTGGTGGTCCGCTTCGGCGAGAAATACCGCCAGTGGAACGCGGCCTTCGACGCGGGCTATGCCGCCGCGCTGGGCAAGGCGGTGATCGTCCTGCACCCCGGGGAACACGACCACGCGCTGAAAGAGGTCGACGCCGCGGCGCTGGCGGTGGCGCGCGAGCCGCGCCAGGTGGTCGCCATCCTGCGCTATGTCCTGACCGGAGCGCTGCCGGGGTGACGCGCCGTCGGGCTTTTGGCGCGGGCGGACGCGGGTAGTCTCGGGCCGATGCGCTACGATTACATCATCGTCGGCGGCGGCGCCGCGGGTTCGGTCCTGGCCGCGCGGCTGAGCGAGAACCCGGCGACCGCCGTCTGCCTGGTCGAGGCCGGCGGCGGCGGCAATTCGATCCTGGTGCGCGCGCCGGCGCTGGTGGCGGCGATGCTGCCGGGGCGGCCGAGGATCAACAACTGGGCCTACCGGACCGTGCCCCAGCCCGGGCTGGGCGGGCGGCGGGGCTATCAGCCGCGCGGCAGGGCGCTGGGCGGGTCGACCGCGATCAACGCCATGCTCTATGTCCGCGGCCACCCGCGCGACTACGACGAATGGGCCGATCTGGGCTGCGACGGCTGGGACTGGCGCAGCGTCCTGCCCTGGTTCCGCCGGGCCGAGCGCAACATGCGCGGCGCCGACCGGCTGCATGGCGGCGACGGCCCGCTGCAGGTGGCCGATCAGAGCGCGCCGCGCGCGATCTCGCGCGCCTTCGTCGCGGCGGCGCAACACTGCCAGATCGCGGCCCGCGACGATTTCAACGGACCCGCGCAGGAGGGAGCAGGCCTCTATCAGGCGATGCAGTATTTCGACGGGCCGCACAGGGGCGAGCGCTGTTCCGCCGCCGCGGCCTATCTCTTTCCCGTGCTGGGCCGCCCGAACCTGACGGTGCTGACGCGGGCGCAGGCGCGGCGGGTGCTTTTCGCGGACGGTCGCGCGACCGGGCTGGAGCTGCGGCACCGCGGACGCGTCCGCCGCATCGAGGCCGCACGCGAGGTGATCGTTGCCGGCGGCGCCTTCGGCTCTCCGCATCTGCTGATGCTGTCGGGCGTGGGGCCGGGCGAGGCGCTGTCGCGCCACGGCATCCACGTCATCCGCGATCTGCCGGGGGTGGGGGCGAACCTGCAGGACCATCTGGATTACACGATCTCGTACCGCTCTCTTCGGCGCGACGTGATCGGGCTCAACCCGCGCGGTCTGCGGCGGCTGGGCAAGGCGGGGCTCAGGTGGCGGCGCGACGGCAAGGGGCTCTTTGCCACCCCCTTTGCCGAGGCGGGCGCGTTTGTGCGCTCGGCGCCGGGGATCGACCGGCCCGACCTGCAGATGCATTTCGTCATCGGCATCGTCGACGATCACATGCGGCGGCTGCATCTGTCCGACGGCTATTCCTGTCATGTCTGCCTGTTGCGGCCCCACAGCCGGGGGCAGGTGACGCTGGCCGGCGCGAGGCCCGGAACGCCGCCGCTGATCGACCCGGGGTTCCTGTCCGATCCGCGCGACCTTGATGCGCTCAGGCGCGCCGCGCGGATCATGGAGGCGGTGCTCGAGGCGCCGCCGCTGGCGCCGTGGCGCGGGGTGCGGCTCTACCCGCATGACGGCAGCGATGCCGCATTGGAGAGGGATATCCGCGCCCGCGCCGATACCATCTATCACCCCGCCGGCACCTGCCGGATGGGGGTCGCAAGCGACGCGCTGGCGGTGGTCGACGCGCAGGCACGGGTGCGCGGGGTCGGGGGTCTGCGGGTCGTCGATGCGTCGGTCATGCCGCGCCTGATCGGCGGCAACACCACCGCGCCGGTGATCATGATGGCCGAAAAGCTGGCGGCCGGGATCGCCGGGCGGGGGGCATGACCTCGCGGCCGTCGCGTTCAGCCCGAAGCACCCGCCCCGGGCGCGACCCGGGGCTTAGCCATTCCCGAACGGAGGTCCCGGCTCGGGGGCCGGGACGCGGAACGGACTGGAACCGACGTGGCAGATTGCGGATGGCGGATGCGTCTTGCGCGCCGTTCCATGACCGGCCCGGGTCTTGCCGTCGAATGGAACGACAAGGGCCAGACGCCGTTCGTTCAATTCCCGCCTATCCGATTGCCGCCGCCCTTACGTCGTCGTCGATATGCGGCAGGTACTTCTCGAAATTGTCGGCGAACATCTTGACCAGTTTTTTCGCCTGGGCGTCATAGCCCTTGGGATCGCCCCAGGTGCGGCGCGGGTCGAGCAGCACCTCGGGCACGCCCGGCACGTTGACCGGCACGTCGAAACCGAAGTTGGCGTCCTTGCGGAAATCGACCTTGGAAAGCGACCCGTCCAGCGCGGCGGTCAGCAGCGCGCGCGTGGCCTTGATCGGCATCCTTGAGCCGGTGCCGTAGGCGCCGCCGGTCCAGCCGGTGTTGACCAGCCAGCAGGTGGCGCCGTG
>CAZNMK010000117.1:0-7748 GCA_964574045.1 uncultured Roseovarius sp.
GCTCGATTTCCCAGACCGCGTCGGGCTTGATCTGGTCGCGGGTGGCGGGATCGTCGAGCAGCGTCGAGAGCTTGGCCGCCATGGTCCAGCTGCGCAGGGTGGTCCAGCTTTGCCAGAGCGCATCGCGGTCGAAAGGGGGCGGGGCGTCCTCGACATGACAGCCCATGCCGGCCAGCGCGTCACAGGCGGCGCGGCAGAGATCGAGAATGCCGTCCTCCATCGGATAGGCGCCGCCCCAGTCCCCGAGCCATCCGATCCGCACGGTGGCGGGGTCGATGTCCGCCAGCGCCGGATCGGGGGCGGGCAGGGCGTGGGGCTGGCGCGGGTCGGGTCCGGCCATGACCCCCAGCAGCAGCGCCAGATCGGCGGGGCTCCGTGCCATCGGGCCCTCGGTCGAGATCTGGTGCAGGAAGGTGTCTCCGGCCGGCTCTCCGGGCACCAGCCCCCAGCTTGGCCGCATGCCGTAGACGTTGTTCCACCCTGCCGGGTTGCGCAGGCTGCCCATCATGTCGGACCCGTCGGCGATCGCCACCATGCGCGCCGCCAGCGCCACCGCCGCGCCCCCCGACGACCCGCCGCAGCTCACCCCGGGGTCGTAAGGGTTGCGGGTGGTGCCGTAGACGCGGTTGAAGGTGTGGCTGCCGAGCGCGAATTCCGGCGTGTTGGACTTGCCGATGACGATGGCGCCCGCGGCCCGCATCCGCGCAACGAACAAGTCGTCGCGTGCGGCGATGGTGCCTGCCAGAGCGGGCGAGCCCTTGGTGGTGGGGAAGCCCGCGGCGTTGGCCATGTCCTTGATGCAGACCGGCAGCCCCGCCAGCGCGCCTGCCCGGGCGCTCGCGGGCGCGGAGTCGAGGGCGCGGGCCTCGGCGATGAGCGCGTCGCCATCCCTCAGCGCAACGATGGCGTTGAGCGCGCCATTGGCCGCATCGATCCGCGCCAGCGTGGCACGCATCAGCTCTTCGGCGCTGATCTCGCCCGCCGCGATCAGGCCGCGCAGTTCGCACGCTCCGAGATCCAGTATCCCGGTCATGAGGTCGTCCGTCATCCCGTCGCTCCAGTCCCGTGCCGTTCCGAACCCCGCCGGGAACATCCGTTCTCGGGAGGTTGCCGAGTCCGATCGGCGTTCTTGCGCAAGTGATTCTCCAAGCAAGAGCCTTCGACCGCATGCCGTCAAGGCAGGCGGACGGGAAATCTGCCGTCCTGCAACCCCGCCACGTGCCGCAGGACGACCGGGCCGGGCGCGGCGCGGGTCCGTCGCATCGACCGCCGGGCCGGGCGTGGCTTGGCGTCTTCCCATTCCGACAAGCACAAGGGGGCGGTGGGAGGTGTCGTTCGTGGACGTTTTCGCAAGGGTTGATTCGAATGATGATGGCCGAACGGAACCGCTGCCAGGACACCCCGAGGCAGTGTCTGGGCTTCAAAGCTCGCTTGTCCGATGGGGACCCGGCAGGCGGACTTCACCAGGGCCGGCGGTCGATAGCACCGCGCACAGAGGCCCGACGAATGACCGCAACCTGCAATCGATCAGAATCGCTCAAGAAGACCCCCTGCAAGACAGGAGCCGTCCACAAATGACAATGACCCTGCAAATTCCCTGCCAGCAGGGAATTTTGGGCCGAAACCGAGCCCCGAATTGACGGCAACAGAGACGCAACGCCGGATCCGGGCCCGTGCGTCTCCGACAGGGGTCTCCACCGCCCAAGCGGTCGCGCGAAATCGCGGAAATTCGGGGGGAATTTCCTCGAATTTACATTGTGTTTCATTGTGTTGGGTCGGTGGCGGAGAGACAGGGATTCGAACCCTGGAGACGGTTTCCCGCCTACACGCGTTCCAGGCGTGCGCCTTCGACCACTCGGCCACCTCTCCGGTGGCGCGTGTTTAGCCGCGCGCGCACGGGCAGTTCAAGGTCTTTCTTGGGCCTTCGCGGCGGCCTGGCCGACGGGGTTCCTACCCGTCCCCGAAGGCTGTCGGAACCGTCATCGCGCGTCGGCCCCGCCATCCGCGTCGCCATCGTCGCCGGCGCCGTCGCCAGCCGCTTCGACATCGTCGGAGGTCAGGTGGGCGCTGGTGTCCTCGCTCCGCGGGGTACCGCCCTGCCCCTCGTCGCCCGGAGTCGCCGCCGGCTGGCGCAGCGCCTCGGGGTTGCGCAGCCAGACGTCGCGCTGGGCAAAGGGTATCTCGATCCCCTCTTCGGCAAAGCGGCGGGCGATCTCGTGGTTCATGTCCGACTTGACGCTCAGCATCCAGTTGACGTCGCGCAGGATGGCGCGGATCTCGAAATCCAGCGAATCCGCGCCGAACCCCTGGAACACGACCGCCGGCGGCGTCGACAGCAGCACCATCGGATGCGCCTCGGCGATCTCTTTCAGAATCGCCTCGACCTTGCGGGTGTCGGTGCCATAGGCCACGCCCACCGGCACGATCACCCGGCCGACGGTGTTGCCGCGGGTATAGTTCGTCACCCGCCCGCTGATCAGGTCCGAGTTGGGCTCGATCACGTCGGAACGGTCGAAGGTCTCGATCACCGTCGCGCGGACCGAGATCTTGCCGACATAGCCGTGCACGCCGCCGACCTCGATCCAGTCGCCTTCGGAAATCGGCCGTTCGACCAGCAGGATGATGCCCGAGACGAAGTTCGAAACGATGGTCTGCAACCCGAAACCGATGCCGACCGACAGCGCGCCGGCGACGATGGCGATCGAGCTGAGATCCAGCCCCGCACTGGTGATGGCGATGACCGCGGCAAGGAAGATGCCGACATAGCCCACGCCCGAAACGATGGCGTTCTGCCCGCCCGCGTCGATCCGGGTCTTGGGCAGGACGGAGTTGCGCAGCGCGCCCTGTACCAGCCGGGTCACGGTATAGCCGGCGACAAAGACGACGGCAAAGGTCAGGAACACCGTCGGCGAGATGCGCACGCCGCCGACCTCGAACCCGGCCAGAATCTGCGACCAGAGCTCGTCGAGATCGGCCGCCCGCGCGCCCCAGATCAGCGCCAGACCCGGCAGCGCGATCAGCACCAGCACGAAACCCAGCACCACCGGCACCAGCGACTCCGCCACCCCCTCGCGGTTGCCGCTGATCAGCACGTAAAGCTCGACCACCAGCCGTTGCAGGACCGCCAGCACCGCGATCACCATCAGCGTCAGCGCCGAGGGAAAGAGCAGGTATTCGGCCAGCTTGACATAGCCCGCCGCCGCCAGCAGCGGCGCGACCGCGGCCAGCGCCGCCAGCACCCGCGCGAGCAGCCGCGTCGCCCGCGCCCGGTGGTTCGTTTCGCCCGACTGGGCCACGTATGCGGCGGTATGGCGGCCGAGCAGGCCGCCCAGCCGCCAGATCAGCAGGCTGGCCAGCAGCACCGCCGGAAAGACGATGACGTTGAACGACGCCTCGCTCCAGGCAAAGGTTTCGGCCATCTGCCGCAGCAGGAAATAGGCCGAAATGACCAGCCCCAGCGACGCGCCATAGAACCGGCCCAGCCGGCGATTGGTCTCGTCGAGCTGAAGTTGCGGCCGGCGTGCGTCGCCGGCGGCGAAAACCTGTGTCGCCAGCCAGCGCGCGACCAGGAACACCGCCGCCAGCCGCAGCAGCACCAGCAGCAGCGCCTCGGTCCGCAGCCCCACCAGGCCGGTGGCAAAGGCCGCCTCGATCACCGCGTACAGCCCGCCGAGCGGCAGCACCAGACTGCCCAGGGAAATCAGGAACGCGGCCATCCACCGCGCTGCGCTGTCGGGGCCGTCCATCACCCGCATGCTCAGCCTGCGGCTCCAGCTGCGCCCGCGCACCAGCAGGATCGCGCCGACCAGCAGCAGCAGCGCGGACAGGGGCAGGTTCTCCCGGAATTCCTCCTTCTGCCGCGGGTTCTGCCAGCCCGATACCGCCTCGGACTGCAGCACCTCGGACGCGCGCGACAGCGCCCTGATTGCGTCCGGCCAGTTCACCGGGTTGAGCGGCGAAGGCCCCAGCTGCACCAGCTCGTCGGCCTGGCGGCCCCTGATGATGGCGTCGATGGCGCGGATCTGGGCGTCGGCCCTCTTGTAGGCCAGTTCCGCCTGTTTCGCCGGCGCTTCCAGCTCTCTCAGCCTGGCGTTGAGATTGGCCCGCTCGGCGGCGATCTCCTGCGCCTCGGTGCCGTCCTCGGGCTTGGGCCCCAGCGCCTCGAGCTGGGCGCGCACGGTTTCGATGGTGCTGGCATTGGCCGACTGCGCGCGCTGGAACACCGCCCGCCACGTCACCAGCTCGGCGCGCAGCGATTCGAAAACGGAGGTCGAGGCGCGCGCCGCCTCCAGCGCCTTTTCGGCGCGCGAGGCGGTCTTTTCCCACAATTCATAGTCGATGGGCTGCTGCTGCGCCTGCTGCGCCGACGCGGGCGGCGGCGCAAGCCCGGCCAGCCCGGCACCCAGCGCCAGCACCAGCAGCAGGCATATCGTGCGGAACCAGCCGGTCATTCGACGAACACCCCCGGAATGCTGCGCGGCGCGGCATCGAGCCATCCCGGCACCGGCAGGCCCTTGTCGCGCAAAAACTCGGGATTGAACAGCTTCGACTGGTAGCGGTTGCCATAGTCGCACAGCACGGTGACGATGGTGTGCCCCGGCCCCATCTCGCGCGCCATGCGGATCGCGCCGGCGACATTGATCCCCGACGACCCGCCAAGGCACAGCCCCTCCTGTTCGACCAGGTCGAAGACGATCGGCAACGCCTCGTCGTCGGGGATCTGCCAGGCCATGTCGGGGCGGAATCCCTCGAGATTGGCGGTGATGCGCCCCTGCCCTATGCCCTCGGTGATCGAGCTGCCCTCGGGCGCGGCCTCGCCATCGCGGTAGAGGCTGAACATGCCCGAACCCATCGGGTCGGCCAGCGCAACCCTGACCCCGCGGGGCTGCAGCGCCTCGGCCACGCCGGCGATGGTCCCGCCCGAGCCGATGGCGCAGACGAAACCGTCGACGCGCCCTTCGGTCTGCTGCCAGATCTCGGGGCCGGTGGTCTCTGCGTGCGCCAGGCGGTTGGCGACGTTGTCGAACTGGTTGGCCCAGACCGCGCCGGCGGGGTTTTCGCGCGCCAGCCGCTCGGCCAGGCGGCCGGAGTAGCGGACATAGTTGTTGGGGTTCTTGTAGGGCGCCGCCGGCACCTGCACCAGGTCGGCGCCGGCGAGGCGGATCATGTCCTTCTTTTCCTGGCTCTGGGTTTCGGGAATCACGATGACGGTGCGAAAGCCCATCGAGGCGCCGACCAGCGCCAGCCCGATGCCGGTATTGCCGGCGGTGCCCTCGACGATGGTGCCGCCCGGTTTCAGGTCGCCGCGCGCCACCGCGTCGCGGATGATATAGAGCGCGGCGCGGTCCTTGACCGACTGGCCGGGATTGAGGAACTCGCATTTGCCGAGGATCTCGCAGCCGGTCTCGTCGCTGGCCCGCCGCAGCCGGATCAGCGGGGTGTTTCCGATCGCATCGGCCAGGTCCCTTACCACACGCATCGCAGCCGATCCCCTCTCATTGCCAGAGCCAAGCCATAGAATCTGCGCCGGCCGAACTCAACCCGCGGACCTCAGGCGCGCGCGCTCGCGCTCGAGCCACAGCAGCATCAGCACCAGCGGCCCGATGTTGATCTCGCCCGATGCCATCAGCGCCATCGCCGCGTCGAACGCCAGCACATGGGTGCGGATATCCTCGTGCTCGTCCGCCAGCCCGCCCCGCCCCGGCCCGGCCCGCGCCAGATCGGCGGTGCCGAGATAGCAGTGAAAGAACTCGGTCGAACATCCGGGCGAACAGTAATGGCTGGAGATGTGTTCGAGCGCGTGCAAGGTCAAGCCCGCCTCCTCGCGGGCCTCGCGGCGGGCGGTCTCTTCGGGGGTTTCGCCGGCATCGACGCGCCCCGCCACGGGTTCCAGCACGAAAGGGCGCGGATCGCCCCGCCCGTGGGGGCCCATGCGGAACTGTTCGACCAGCAGCAGCCGGTCGCGCACCGGGTCGTAGGGCAGCACCAGCGCCGCGTCGGTAGCGACGAAGACCTCGCGCGTCAGCGTCGGGCTGGTGCCGCCGGCAAAGGTCGGATGGCGCAGCCGGCACACGCGGGCGAGGAAAAAGCCGTCATGGGATACGCGGCAGCTGTCGTGCTCGACCCGGTCGCCGCCGGCGTCGCTGCGCAGGCGTGCCGGCGCGGGTTCGGCGGCGGCGGCGGCACGGGCAGCGGCACGGGCCAGGATCATCGGTATCCGCGCGCTCAGGGCGTCGGGGTCGGCGGTGCCGAAACGCTCCATGATCTCGGCCGCGGCGGCACAGGCGGTGGCGCCCCAGCGCGCCGCCCATGCCCGGGCGTCCCATCCCGGCGGGGGCGGCTGCGCCGCCGCGCCCTCGGCCATGAAGGCCAGCGCCGCCGCCGGTCCGGCGCCGGTCTCGACATGGCGCGGCACCGGCGCCAGCCCCAGGACCGAGGCGAAAAAGTCCAGCCGTTCGAACGCATCCCCGGCGGTGTCGGTCAGCAGGCGCGCATCGGTCCGTGCGCCCGCCATCGGCACCAGCGGCGGAAAGCACGCATCCGTCCCCGCGATGGCGGCGTCGGGCACCACGGCGGGGCCGCAACCATCCGCCACCTGCCGCCCGAGGATCGCCCGCATCACCGGCGGCCACGCCATCGGGCCGGTCAGAACCAGCGCGCGCATGCTCTCAGGCGGCGCGCCGCGTGACCGCCTCGGCCACGAGCCCCACCACCGCCGCCCCGAGGACCAGCAGACCGATCAGCGGCCAGTAATAGACGTTGCGGGCATATTCGAGCGCGATCTGAAAGACGTCCGCTATGGCCTCGACCGGACCCTTGTAGCGCATGTCCAGCGACCGTTCGATCATCTCGTAGACCGACAGCAGCAGGAACGCCCAGAAGAGCAGCGCGAAAAGCCCCGTCAGCCCGGCGCTGATACCCTGCATGTAGCCCCGCCCCAGCCGGGTTCCTATCACCCACCAGCCGACGAGCAGCGCCAGCACGGCGCTGAACAGGCTGAAATGGCCGAAATCCATCTCGACCGGCCAGATCGCCTTGACGATGACGGTGGCGTACCAGGCCAGCGCCGCCAGCCCGAGGGCCGAGAAGAGCTTTCCGGCGGTGGGCATGCGTTCGGTGCTTTTCATGGCGGTTGTCCGGGTCTCTGGGCGGTTTCGCGGCTCATGCCGCAGTTTCCGCCACGAAACGCCACGGCACAAGGGGCCAGATGCAAATTCCGTGCCCCCAGGGGCAGGGCATCTATCTCGGCCGGGCCTCCCAGGCCGCCAGCGCCCGCGCGCGCCCCTCTGCCAGCCCGACGACGGGCGCCGCCGGATAGGGCGCGTCGGGGCTCAGGCCCCAGGCGCGCGGCACCGCCTCGAAATAGTCGAGCGCGGTCCGCGGCGGGCGGGCCTGCCCCTCGGCGATCCAGCGGCGGCGATAGGCGCCGGCGGGGTCGAACTTCGCCGCCTGTGTCTCGGGGTTGAAGATGCGGAAATATGGCGCGGCGTCCGGCCCCGAGCCCGCGACCCACTGCCAGCCCATCGCGTTCGAGGCCGCGTCCCAGTCGGTCAGGCAATCGGCGAACCAGTCGAGCCCGACCTTCCAGTGCACCAGCATGTGCTTGGTCAGGTATGAGGCCACGATCATGCGCGCGCGGTTGTGCATGTGGCCGGTCGCGTACATCTGCCGCATCGCCGCGTCGACGAAGGGCACGCCGGTGCGGCCCTGCCGCCAGCGCCGCACGGCCGCGCTGTCGCGGTCCGTCG
>CAZNMK010000118.1:0-7717 GCA_964574045.1 uncultured Roseovarius sp.
GCCAGAAGTTCCACAAGGACGTGGTCATCGACATGTTCTGCTATCGCCGCTTCGGGCACAACGAAGGGGACGAACCGATGTTCACCAACCCCCTGATGTACAAGAAGATCAAGGGCCACAAGACGACGCTGGCGCTCTATACCGACCGGCTGGTCGAGGACGGGCTCATCCCCGAGGGCGAAGTCGAGGACATGAAGGCCGCCTTTCAGGCGCATCTGGCCGACGAGTTCGAGGCCGGCAAGGACTACCGCCCCAACAAGGCCGACTGGCTCGATGGCAAGTGGTCCCATCTCGACCGGCAGGACAAGGACTATCAGCGCGGCGAAACCGCGATCGCGCCCGAAACCTTCGACGAGATCGGCCGCGCGCTGACCTCCGTGCCCGAGGGTTTTCCCCTGCACAAGACCGTCGCGCGCCTGATCGAGACCAAGAAAAAGATGTTCGACACCGGAGAGGGTTTCGACTGGGCCACCGCCGAGGCGCTCGCCTTCGGCTCGCTCCTGCTCGAGGGCTACCCGGTACGCCTGTCGGGGCAGGACAGCACCCGCGGCACCTTTTCGCAGCGCCACTCCGGCTTCATCGACCAGCAGACCGAGGAACGCTTTTACCCGCTCAACCACATCCGCGCGGGCCAGGCCCAGTACGAAGTCATCGACTCGATGCTGTCGGAATACGCGGTCCTGGGCTTCGAGTACGGCTATTCCCTGGCCGAGCCCAACGCGCTGACGCTGTGGGAGGCGCAGTTCGGCGACTTCGCCAATGGCGCGCAGATCATGTTCGACCAGTTCATCAGCTCGGGCGAATCGAAATGGCTGCGCATGTCCGGCCTCGTGTGCCTGCTGCCGCACGGGTTCGAGGGGCAGGGCCCCGAACACTCCTCCGCCAGGCTGGAACGCTTCCTGACCATGTGCGGGCAGGACAACTGGATCGTCGCCAACTGCACCACCCCGGCCAACTATTTCCACATCCTGCGCCGGCAGCTGCACCGTACCTTCCGCAAGCCGCTCATCCTGATGACGCCGAAATCGCTGCTGCGCCACCGCCTTGCCGTCTCCGGCGTGGATGACTTCGTCACCGGCTCGTCCTTCCACCGCGTGCTCTGGGACGACGCCCAGCACGGCCAGTCCGGGACGGAACTCAAGCCCGACGACAAGATCCGCCGCGTGGTGCTGTGCTCGGGCAAGGTCTATTTCGATCTGCTCGAGGAACGCGACAAACGCGGCATCGACGACATCTACCTGATGCGGATCGAGCAGTATTACCCGTTCCCGGCCATCGCCATGGTCAAGGAGATGGAGCGGTTCAAGCAGGCCGAGGTCGTCTGGTGCCAGGAAGAGCCCAAGAACCAGGGCGCCTGGAGCTTCATCGAACCCAACATCGAGTGGGTGCAGACCCGCATCGGGGCCGAACATACCCGGCCGGTCTATGCCGGCCGCCCCGCCTCGGCGTCGCCCGCCACCGGGCTCGCCTCGCAACACAAGGCCCAACAGGAAGCGCTGATCGACGCCGCCCTGACCATCGAAGGAAAGTGAACCGATGACCATCGAAGTACGCGTGCCCACGCTGGGCGAATCCGTCACCGAGGCCACCGTCGCCACCTGGTTCAAGAACCCCGGCGACACCGTCGCCGCCGACGAGATGCTGTGCGAGCTGGAAACCGACAAGGTCACCGTCGAGGTCCCCGCCCCCGCCGCCGGCAAGATGGCCGAGATCGTCGCCAAGGAGGGCGAGACCGTGGGCGTCGATGCCCTGCTGGCCACGATTTCCGAAAGCGAGGGAGAGGACGAGAGCAAGGGCGCGGGCGACGACGATGCCGCGTCGGCGAAACCCGACAAGACGACCCGGCCCGCCGCACCGGAAAAGGACAGCGGCAAGGGCAACATCGACGTGGTTGTGCCCACGCTGGGCGAGTCGGTCAGCGAAGCCACGGTATCGACCTGGTTCAAGCAGGTCGGCGACAGCGTCAGCCAGGACGAGATGCTGTGCGAGCTGGAAACCGACAAGGTCTCGGTCGAGGTGCCCGCCCCGGCCGCGGGCACGCTCTGCGATATCTTCGCCCAGGAGGGCGAAACCGTTCAGGCCGGCGGCAAGCTCGGGGCGATCTCGGGGGCCGCCGATGGCGCGGTCGAACCCGATACCCGCCCCGAACCGGCCGACGAGACCGGCGCCGAGGCGGATGAAGAGCCGACCGCGCGCCAGGATGTCGAGGACGCCCCCTCGGCCAGAAAGGCGATGGCGGAGGCGGGCCTCTCGCCCGACCGGGTGCAGGGCTCGGGCCGCGACGGGCGGATCATGAAGGAAGACGTGGCCAGGGCCGCCGCCGGCGACAAACCGGCGGCCGCCGCCCCGGCCCGGGCAGAGACCCCCGCCCAGGCCCCGCGCGCCCCGGTCCCGGCCGAGGACGCCGCGCGCGAGGAACGGGTCAGGATGACCCGCCTGCGCCAGACCATCGCCCGCCGGCTCAAGGACGCGCAGAACACCGCCGCGATGCTCACGACCTACAACGAGGTCGACATGACCGAGGTGATGGCGCTGAGGGCAGCCTACAAGGACGAGTTCCAGAAAAAACACGGGGTCAAGCTCGGCTTCATGTCCTTCTTCACCAAGGCGTGCTGCCACGCGCTCAGGGAGGTGCCCGAGGTCAACGCCGAGATCGACGGCACGGATGTCGTCTACAAGAACTTCGTGCACATGGGCATCGCCACCGGCACGCCCTCGGGGCTGGTGGTGCCGGTGATCCGCGACGCCGACAGCCTGTCCTTCGCCGAGATCGAGAAAGCGATCGCCGAAAAGGGCGCCCGCGCCCGCGACGGCAAGCTGTCGATGGCCGAGATGCAGGGCGGCACCTTCACCATCTCCAACGGCGGCGTCTACGGCTCGCTGATGTCCTCGCCGATCCTGAACCCGCCGCAATCGGGCATCCTCGGCATGCACAAGATACAGGAGCGCCCGATGGTCGTGGAGGGCGAGATCAAGGCCCGCCCGATGATGTACCTGGCGCTTTCCTACGATCACCGCATCGTCGACGGCAAGGGCGCCGTGACCTGGCTCGTCCGCGTCAAGGAGGCGCTGGAGGATCCGCGCCGGTTGCTGATGGATTTGTGAACGAGGCCATGACCCCCGAACCCACCTCAATGCGGCGCCCCACGCCCCGGCCCCCGAGCCGGGGCCTCGACGCCATCGAAAAGGTCCCGGGTCGGACCCGGGACGCGTTCCGCCCATGACCCCCGAACTCACCACCCTCACCCTCGCGGCCCTGTTGCAGATGGTGCAATACGCCCTCTACGCCATCCCGGCCAATCTCGAACTCGGCCCCCGCTACACGCTCTCGCCGCGCGACCGCCCGCCGCCGCGCCCGCTCTCGCCGCGCACCGCGCGGCTGGGGCGCGCGCTCGACAACCATTTCGAGGGGCTCATCCTCTTCGCCATCGCCTGCCTCAGTGTCACGCTCGCCGGCAAATCCACCCCGCTCACCGCCGCGATGGCCTTCGCCTATCTCGGCGCGCGCCTCCTCTACATCCCCGCCTATGCGCTGGGCCTTTCCCCCTGGCGCTCGCTCATCTGGGCCGCGGGCTGGCTCGCCACGCTCCTGATGCTCATGGCCGCGCTCCTCTGAATGCATCATCCGGCCCCAAATACCTCGGGGGAGTCCCGGACCCGGTCCGGGACGGGGGCAGCGCCCCCGCACCCCGCCCAAGAGAAAGGATACCCCAATGGCCTCCTATGACGTCATCATCATCGGCGCCGGCCCCGGCGGCTATGTCGCCGCCATCCGCTGCGCCCAGCTCGGTCTGAAGACCGCCTGCGTCGAGGGCCGCGAGACACTGGGCGGCACCTGCCTCAACGTCGGCTGCATCCCGTCGAAGGCGCTCCTGCACGCCTCGCACATGCTGCACGAGGCGGAGGCGAACTTCGCGAAGATGGGCCTCAAGGGCAAGGCCCCCTCGGTCGACTGGAAAGCGATGCTCGCCTACAAGGACGACGTCGTCGGCCAGAACACCAAGGGCATCGAGTTCCTCTTCAAGAAGAACAAGATCGACTGGATCAAGGGCTGGGCCAGCATCCCGGAGGCCGGCAAGGTCAAGGTCGGCGACGACACCCATGACGCCAGGAACATCGTCATCGCCACCGGCTCGCAAGCGGCTTCCCTCAAGGGCGTCGAGTTCGACGAGCAGACCGTCGTCACCTCGACCGGCGCGCTGGAACTGCCGAAGGTCCCCAAGCGGCTGGCGGTGATCGGCGCCGGCGTGATCGGGCTCGAACTGGGCAGCGTCTACGCCCGCCTCGGCGCCGAGGTGACGGTGATCGAGTATCTCGACCACGTCACCCCCGGCATGGACGGCGAGGTGCAAAAGACGGTGCAGCGGATGCTAAAAAAGCAGGGGCTCAAATTCGTTATGGGCGCCGCCGTGCAGGGGGTCGAGGCGCTCAAGACCAAGGCCAAGGTCAACTACACGCTGAAAAAGGACGACAGCGAACACCAGCTCGACGCCGATGTCGTCCTCGTCGCCACCGGGCGGCGCCCCTATACCGATGGGCTCGGGCTCGACGCGCTCGGCGTCGAGCTGTCCAGGGGCGGCCAGATCGTCACCGACGATCGCTGGCGCACGAGCGTCAAGGGCGTCTACGCCATCGGCGACGCGATCGAGGGGCCGATGCTCGCGCACAAGGCCGAGGACGAGGGCATGGCGGTGGCCGAGGTCATCGCCGGCAGGGCCGGTCATGTCGATTACGGCATCATCCCGGGCGTGATATACACCCACCCCGAGGTCGCCGCCGTCGGCAAGACCGAGGAAGAGCTCAAGAAGGACGGCCGCGCCTACAAGGTCGGCAAGTTCTCGTTCATGGGCAATGCCCGCGCCAAGGCGATGTTCGCCGGCGAGGGCTTCGTCAAGATCCTCGCCGACAAGGAAACCGACCGCATCCTCGGCGCCCACATCGTCGGCCCCGCGGCGGGCGATCTCATCCACGAGGTCTGCGTGGCGATGGAGTTCGGCGCCGCGGCCGAGGATCTGGCGCTGACCTGCCACGCCCACCCGACCTTTTCCGAGGCGGTACGCGAGGCCGCGCTCGCCTGCGGCGACGGGCCGATCCATTCGTAGGGAACCCGCTTGCCGGGGGCGGCAGTCGGCGCCCCCGGCGACGGAGCCGCGGGGCAAGGCGGGCGACGCGGCTCAGCCGTCCCGATCTTGCGCGTCGACCCCCGCCTCGCGCATCAGCCGGTTCGAGGCGCCTTCGACCTCGCGCTCCAGCCGGGCCATGAATTCCCGCTTCTTCAGCCCCGCCTCGATCGGCGGCAGGAACTCGACCACCGCCAGGCCGGGCTTGCGGTAGAACCCCCGGCGCGGCCAGAAGAGACCCACATTGGTGGCCGCCGGCACGCAGGTCTGGCCCAGCTCCTCGTAGAGCACGCCGGTGCCGATCTTGTAGGGTGCGCGCACGCCCGGCGCGATCCGCGTGCCCTGCGGATAGATGATCAGCTGCCCCGGCGCCTGCCGCCCCCTGGCCACATCCGTGACCATCTGCCGGATCGCGGCGCTGCGCTTGCCCCGGTCGACCGGAACGCAGCCGATCCTCAGCGCGTAAAGCCCCAGCACCGGCGCCCACATCAGCTCGCGTTTCATGATGACCTTGCCGGCCGGCACGGCGCCGAAAATCAGGATGATGTCCAGAAACGACTGGTGTTTGGCCGCGATCATCGCCTCGCCCCGGGGCGGCGTGCCGCGAACCTCGGTGCGCAGGCCCACCATCCAGCGCGCGCTCCACCGCACCCAGCGGCACCAGGCATGGCAGGCGTATAGCGCCCCGCGCCTGCTGAGAGCGGCCCAGGGCAGGAAAAAGAGCCCCATCAGCCCCATCATCAGATAGACCGACGCCACGAAGACCAGCGAGCGCAGCCACTGCACCGCGTGGCTCATGGCATGTTCCCCAGGGTCCGGCGGGCGGCCGTCCGGGTGGCGGCAAAGGCCACCAGCGCCGCCAGCGGCGGGATCGCCAGCGGCCACAGCCAGTGCCAGCCGCGAAACCCCAGCCCGGTCAGGAACCCGCCCTCGGGCTGGGCCTGGGGCAGGGCCAGGATCGCCAGCGCGCCGAGGCCGGTGCCCAGCACCGCCCCGGCCAGCGCCCGCAGGGTAAAGCGCCGCTCGAAGGCGCGCGCGATATAGGCGTCGCGCGCCCCCACCAGCCGCAGCACGCCGATCACCTGCGCGTTGGCGGCCAGCGCGGCGTTGGCGGCCAGGGTGATCATCGCCGCCGTCGTCGCCGCGATCAGCAGGATCGACGCCCAGCCCAACAGCCGCAGACGGCTGGCCGCGCGCACCAGCGGCCGGCGCCAGCGGGTGTGATCGTCCAGCACCGCCGCCGGTGCCTCGGCCGCCAGCCGCAGCCGCAACCCGTCGGCGTCATAACCCTCTTCGGTCTCGATCACCTCGACCAGGCGCGGGATCGGCAGGGTCTCGACCGGCAGGCCGGGGCCGAACCACGGCTCCAGCAGCGCGCGCTGCTCCTCGTCCGTCAGCGCCCGGGCGCTGGCCACGCCCCTGGTCGTTTCCAGCACCCTCAGCACCGCCTGCGTCTGCGCCGCCGCCTCGCCCCCCGGCGCCGAGATGCGGATGGTCGAGGCGCGCGCCAGTTCCGCCCCCCAGCGGTCGGCCAGCCGCCCGGTGGCCAGCGACAGCGCCAGCGCGAACACCGCCAGGAACGCCATCGCGAAGGCGCTGAAGAGCGTCAGCCGGGCGGTAAAGCCCGTCGGCGGCACCACCTTGCCCGACTGGACGTCGCCGGCCAGGAACTCCATCAGCGTACCCGCGGCGCTCCTCACAGGTCTGCCCCCGCCAGCTGCACGCGCCGGTTCGATATCCGCAGAACCCGGGCCTGGACATGGCTCTTGGCGGCGCGGATCAGGGCGATGTCGTGGGTGGCGATCATGATCGTCTTGCCCATGCGGTTGAGCTCGATCAGCAGGCGCATCAGCCGCTGCGACATATCCCAGTCGATGTTTCCGGTGGGCTCGTCGGCCAGCACCACGTCGGGCGACATGATCACCGCCCGCGCCAGCGCCGCGCGCTGGCGCTCGCCGCCCGACAGTTCGGGCGGCAGGGCCTGCGCGCGCGCGGTCAGCCCGACCCAGCCGGCCAGTTCCTTGAGGTTCGCGCCCTCCGCCAGCAGGTCGCGCCCGGCCACCATCAGCGGCAGCGCGATGTTGTCCGCCACGCTGAGATGGTCGAGAAACTGGCAGTCCTGGTGGACCACGCCGATGCGCCGCCGCGCCAGCGCGATGTCGTCGCGGTCCATCTCGCGCACGTCGCGCTGAAACAGCCGCACCTGCCCCGCCGTCGGCACCAGCGCGCCATAGCACAGCTTCAGCAGCGTTGTCTTGCCCGCCCCGGACGGGCCGGTCAGGAAATGGAACGACCCCGGCTGCAGTCGCAGCGAGATATCGCTCAGCAGCTCGCCACCGCCATAGTTGTAGGCCACATTCTCCAGCTCGATCAAAGCCGACCCTCGCTCGCGCAACAGACCTTTCATGCCCCAGAGCCCGTGACGGTGCAACGGCAACCGTCCCAAATTGCTTTGCCCTTTCGCCGAGCAGTCGTTACACCTATGGTCGAAAAGACAGCCGGAAGCAAACCGGCGGGGGGCCGAAACAAGGCAACGGGTGACGACATGAGGCTCACTTGCCCCAACTGCGGGGCGCAATACGAGGTACCCGACGAGG
>CAZNMK010000119.1:0-1396 GCA_964574045.1 uncultured Roseovarius sp.
GGCCTGTTCGGTGGCCTCGAACTTCACCGCGATCTGCTCGTCGATATAGATATCCGCCAGCGTGTTGACGATGCGGGCCGATTTCTCGGGGTTGGCGGTGGTGGCGCTGAGGGTATAGACATAGGTGTCGCGCTTGACCGAGGCCGAAAGCGCCAGCAGCAATGTGTCTATGGTCACGTCGCGCGGGGACTTGCGCACAGGCCCGCCGCCGTCGCCGCCGTCGCCCGAGACGATCATCCCCTTCACGAACGCCTTGATCCCGTCCAGCGCCGATGGCGGATGAAGGTACTGGTTGAATTCGACATCCTCGACAAGGTTCAGCCGGTCGACGAGCTTGCCCAGGACTCGCCGGGACAGCAACACCTCGACCTCGGTGTTGAGCGCCGCATCCTCGGTCGAAACGCCCGAGATCACGCTTTCGATGTCCACGACCTGCTTGGCGCGCACCTCCAGCGTCATTTCCACCGTCGAGCGGTACTTGGGCACCGCCACGGCAAAGACATAGTAGCCCGCCAGCAGCGCCGCGGCGACGATGGCCAGGGCGATGGTCCATTTGCCCCGCCAGATCGCGCGCGCCAGTTCCATCAGGTCGATTTCATGCTCGTCCCGGCCTGGGTGCGGTCGTCCGGCGCCCGGCGGCGCGGCGAGCGTCTTGGCTACGTCTTTCATCGGCGTACCGTGCCTGTCCTGCCCGTGCTGGCAGTTCGGTGCCGCAATAGCGTCAGCTTGGCCGATATCAAAGGGGAAATTGGCATTCTTTCGATTAATTCACCGTCGGCACGGGGTCGAATCCCGTGAAGAGCGCCGAACCGGCGGTTGAATCGGCCGCCGCAGATGCCATCCCGCCGGTCATGCCCGCCGGCCCGAAGCCTGGACGAATTCGACGCCGCCGGGCGAAATCGCCGCCGCCGTCAGCCGCCCGGTCGCATACGCGCCCGTGTCCACGGCGATCCGGCCATCGGCGGCATGCGGTTCGTCGACCACCGTGTGACCGTGCACCACCCATTGCCCGTCGTCGCGCGCCCGGCGCATGAACTGCGGATGCCCCCACAGCAGCACATGCGCCGGCTGGGCATCCATCGCCTGTGCCGGATCCGCCCCGCCATGCACCGCCCAGACATCGCCGCTGCGCCAGGTCAGCGGCAGCGCCCGCAGCCAGGCGACCGTCTCGTCCCCCATCGCGCGCACGAGCCTCTGGCTCGTCGCCTCGAGTGCCAGGGGGTCGTCGGCCCCGGCCGATGGCGGCGCGACGTTGAAACTGGCCAGTGTCTGCAGCCCGCCATTGCGCAGCCACCGCCGGGCCCGCTCGGCCGGGTTGTCGAGGAAATCCAGCAGCATGCGTTCGTGGTTGCCCATCAGGCAGAGGGCCTCGCCGTCCTCGACCAGCCGCCGCACG
>CAZNMK010000119.1:1406-7709 GCA_964574045.1 uncultured Roseovarius sp.
GGCCAACCGGCATAGTCGGCCTCGATCCGGCGGTCGAGTTCCAGCAGCAGATCGGCGCGGCCATGCACGTCGCCGATGGCGAGGAAGGGTTGTTCGGGCATCGGCCCGCGCATCCGCGGCGCCGCCGCCGGCTCGGGTTCCGCCCGGCCCATTATGCGGCCGAGAAATCCTCTCATGGCTCCATAAATCCCATTTCACGGGGTGCCGCAAGCCGGCCCCCGGCTATGCGGCCTTGTCACGCACCTGCCGCCGGCGGACCCGGACACGCAGGCGCAAACCCAGCCAGAGCCCGGCCGCGGCACCTGCCAGGTCGGCAGCCAGATCGGCCAGCTCGGCGTCGCGGCCCGTCAGCGGCTGCACCAGTTCGATGGCGCCGCCGAACGCCGCCGCCACAACCAGCACCCGCCAGCCCGGCCAGCGCCAGCCGGCCGTAACCACCGCCGCCCAGGCGAAAAAGGCCAGCGCGTGCCACAGCTTGTCGGCATGATCCACCGGCATGGGCGGCGACGGCGAAACCGGACCCAGCGTCAGCGCTACGATGGCAGCGGTAAAGGCCCACGCCGCCAGGCGAATGGCGCGCAACCACGTCCCGCGCGAGGCGCCCGTGCCGGGCCTGGAATTGAACGCCGATGACATGCCCGTTGCCTAGCCGCCGCCGCCGGACATGGCCAGCCCCGTTGGCCACGGCCCGCCGGGGATCGGCGTCTTGCCGCGCATGGTCCGGCGCCGGACCTCGGCACGCGAGATCGCCGCCCCGAACAAAGACCGCCGGCCGCACTTGGCCCGCGCCCCTCCGCCCCCTATAAGGTGCGGGCGAACTCAGTGGATACCAAAGCGATGCGCCAGGCACAGATCACCCGCAAGACCGCCGAGACCGACATAGACGTGCAGATCGTTCTGGACGGCAGCGGGCGCTACGACAACCGCACCGGCGTCGGATTCCTCGACCACATGCTCGACCAGCTTGCGCGCCATTCGCTGATCGACATGACCGTCCGCTGCACCGGCGACACCCATATCGACGACCATCACACGGTCGAGGATGTGGGCATCGCGCTCGGCCAGGCGCTGAGCGCCGCATTGGGCGACAAGACCGGCATCCGCCGCTACGGCGCCTGCCTTCTGCCGATGGACGACGCGCTGGTGCGTGCCGCGCTCGACCTGTCGGGCCGCGCCCATCTGGTGTGGAACGTGGCGATGCCGACGCAGCGGATCGGCAGCTTCGACACCGAGCTGGTGCGCGAGTTCTTTCAGGCCCTCGCGGCAAATGGCGGCATCACGCTGCATGTCGACGCGCTCAACGGGATCAACAGCCACCACATCGCCGAAGCCGCGTTCAAGGCCGTGGCCCGCGCCCTGCGCGAGGCGGTCGAGACCGACCCGCGCAAGGCCGACGCGGTGCCGTCGACCAAGGGCTCGCTCTGAGTGCCATGACCACCGTCATCGTCGATTACGAAAGCGGCAACCTGCATTCGGCCGAAAAGGCGTTTCAGCGCATGGCGCAGGAAACCGGCGCAGGCCCCGTCACCGTCACCGCCGACCCCGACGCGGTGCGCCGCGCGGGCCGCGTGGTGCTGCCGGGCGACGGCGCCTTTCCGGCCTGCCGCAAGCAGCTCTTCGACCAAAGCGGCCTCTTCGAGGCGATCGAGGAGGCGGTGATCGCCGGCGGCCGGCCCTTCATGGGCATCTGCATCGGCATGCAGATGCTGGCCACCGAGGGGCTGGAATACCGGCCCACCCCCGGTTTCGGCTGGATCGGCGGCACGGTCGAACCGATCGGCCCGGCGGATGCCGCGCTCAAGGTGCCGCATATGGGATGGAACGACCTGACGATAGACCGCCCGCATCCGGTGCTGGAGGGGGTCGAGACCGGGCACCACGCCTATTTCGTCCATTCCTACCAGTTCCGCGTCGCCGATCCGGCGCACCTGGTCGCGCATACCGATTACGGCGGCCCGATCACGGCGGTGGTCGGGCGCGACAACATCGTCGGCACCCAGTTCCACCCCGAGAAAAGCCAGCAGACCGGCCTGCGGATCATCGCCAATTTCCTGGCCTGGTCGCCCTGATGGTCGCGCCCGCGTCGTGCCTCAGACACGCCTTCGGCGTGACGGGGCGGGGTCGGGCACGATCCGGGGCTGAGGCCCCGGAGGGAAATGGCAACGAGTGTTGATTCAGGCAGAACTGATCCTGACCTAGCCCGGGGTTGTTCATGGCCGGTCCGCGGCCGGCCGGGGAAACGGACACACCTACCCTGCCAGCAGCGCCGCGACGGCCAGCACCGCCAGCACCGTCATCCACACCCGCCACAACAGCGTGACACCGGCGTCGATCTCGTCGGCGCCGATCTCCTTGCGCCCGGCGGGGTTGACGAAGGGAAAATCGCGCATTGCGCCGTCATAGGCGCGCGGACCCGCCAGCGCCACGCCCAGCACCCGCGCCGCCGCCGCCTCGGGCCAGCCGGCATTGGGCGAGCGGTGCCGCCGCGCATCCACGGCGATGGCCGGCCAGTCGCGCAGCCGCCCGCCGACCGCCGCGACGATCAGCGCGCTCAGCCGCGCCGGCACCCAGTTCATCAGATCGTCGAGCCGCGCCGCCGCCCAGCCGAATTCGCCATGCCGGGGGGTGCGGTAGCCGACCATGCTGTCGGCGGTGTTGACCAGCTTGTAGAGCACGACCCCCGGCAGCCCGGCGACGAGATACCAGAAGGCCGGCGCGACAACGCCGTCGCTGAAATTCTCCGCCCCCGATTCCAGCGCCGCGCGGGCCACGGCGGGGCAGTCCATCGCGTCCGTCTCGCGGCTGACGATCCGCGCCACCATCAGCCGCGCATCGCCCGGCGAGAACCGCAGCGAGGCGGCCACCGCGGCGACATGATCGACCAGCGAGCGGTGCGCCAGCAGCACCGCCAGGACCGCGACCTCGACCGCCCAGCCCAGGCTCTGCAGGATGGCGCCAAGGATCAGTGCCAGGAGCCCCAGACCGGCCACCATCGCCGCGCCGCGCACCCGCCGCAGGCCGCCACGGTTCAGCCGCGCCTCGGCCCAGGCCACCGCGCGGCCCATCAGCACCGCCGGGTGCGGCACGCGGCGCCACAGCCACCCCGGCTCGCCCAGCGCGGCATCCAGTGCCAGCGCCAGCGCCAGGATCGCGGCGGCGCTCACAGCGCCCGCTCCAGCCGCGACCAGCCGTCCCGAGGCGGCAGACCGAGGCGCAGCCAGCCGGACGAATAGGGGAAAATCCGGCTCCAGATCCGATGGCGGGCCAGCCGCGCCTGCCAGGCCGCCGCGTCATCCACCTCGTATAGCCGAAAGAGCGTCGTGCCCCCGACCACGCCCGCGCCCGAGCGCGTCATCAGCGCATCGAGGCGCGCGGCGTCCGCGCCCAGCCTCGTGCGGGTCTCGTCCGCCCAGCCGGGATCGTCCAGCGCCTGCCGGCCCACCGCCAGCGCCGGGCCGGATACCGGCCACGGCCCCAGGAGCCCGGCCAGCCTGCCCATCGCCTCGGGCGCGCCGATGGCAAATCCCAGCCGCAGCCCTGCGAGCCCCCAGAACTTGCCGAAGCTTTTCAGCACGATCGTGTCGCCGCGCGCGGCATGGGACACGAGCGAGCGTTCGGGCGCCACATCGGCAAAGCTTTCGTCGACGACGCTCAGCGGCGCGTCCAGGTCGGCCGGTCCGTACCAGTGGCCGGTGGGGTTGTTGGGATGCACCAGCACCCGCGCATCGGGGTCTTGCGCGGATTGCGTCCAGCCATGCGCGGCAAAGGCGGCGGCGTGTTCGTTATAGGTGGGGGCAGGGATATGCACCCGCCCCGGCGGCGCCAGCGCGGGCAGGCGCGCGATCAGGCTGGATGCACCCGGCGCCGCCAGCACCGCCGCCGCGTCCGGCACCCGCCAAAAGCGGCGCGCCGCGGCGATCAGCGCCGCGGCGGCGGCGCGGTCGGGCAGCGCCGCCCATGCCTGCGCGTCGAGCGGCGGCAGCGGATAGGGCACCGGGTTGATGCCGGTCGAGAGGTCGATCCAGTCCGCGCGGCCGCCGCCGAACCGCGCCGCCGCGTCGTCCACCCCGCCGCCATGGTCGCGCATGCCGGTCATCGCCCGGACGGGGCCGCGCGGGACGGCCTGCCCCGGCGGGATGCCGTTGTCGCCCCCTTCGGGGTGTCGCGGCGGATGGCGGTGCGTGCGCTCATGGCCCTTGTCCCCGTTTCTGCGAGGCATGTTGAAGCGGATTTCGCGACCGCGCGCAAGCGCCCCCGGCCGCCGGGGCGGAGCTGCGATCAGCCCGCTTCGGTCACCACCTCGGAGCTGCGTTCGAGCGTGCGGTGCACCGGGCACTTGTCGGCTATCTCCATCAGGCGCGCGCGCTGCTCGTCGCTCAGCTCTCCTTCCAGCCGGATCACGCGGTGAAAACGGTCGATCTTCGCACCGCCATCCGCGGCGGCATCCTCGGCGTGCACCTTGTCGTGGCTGACATCGACGCTGACGCCGGCCAGCGGCCAGCCCTTGCGCCTTGCGTACATGCGGATCGTCATCGAGGTGCAGGCCCCCAGCCCGGCGGCGAGAAAGCCGTAGGGCGACAGCCCGCGCCCGGTGCCGCCGTATTCCTCTGGCTCGTCGGCCTGCAGGTAGTGATCGGGCCCGGCGTTCACGTCCTGCAGGAAACCCTCCGGGTCGGCCTCGCTTACCCGCACGATGCCCTCGGGCGCGCCTTCGGGCGGCGCCGGGGGGCTGAGGTCGAGATAGCGCGCCGCCCAGGCGGCGATCACCCCGGCGGCATATTCGGCGTCCGCGGGATCGGTGATCAGGTGATCGGCATCGCCGAGGGTGACGAAGCTCTTGGGATGCCTGGCGGCCTTGAAAATCTCGGTGGCGTTGTCGATGCCGACAACGGCATCGCGCGGGGCGTGCAGGATCAGCAGCGCGCGCCGCAGATGCGCGATGGCGTCCGTCAACTCCTGCGATTGCAGGCTCTCGACCAGGTCCCTGCCGATGCGCACCGGCCGGCCGCCCAGCTCGACCTCGGCCACGCCCTCGGCGTCGATGCGGTCGAGCGCATCGGCGAAATGGCGGGTGACATGGGCGGGGTCGAAGGGCGCGGCGATGGTGACGACGGCGCGCGCGCTGGCGATCCGGCCCGCCGCCGCCAGCACCGCCGTGCCGCCCAGGCTGTGTCCGATCAGCAGGCCCGGCGCCATGCCGCGCGCCTCCAGCGCCTCGGCCGCGCGGACCAGATCGCCGGCGTTGCCGGCGAACGACGTGTTCTCGAACTCGCCCTCCGAATGCCCCAGCCCGGTGAAGTCGAACCGCAGCACGGCGATGCCCGCCCCGCTGAGGCGCTGGGCGATGCGGCGGGCGGCATGGATGTCCTTGGAGCAGGTAAAGCAATGGGCGAAGAGCGCGGTTGCCAGCACCGGCCCCCGCGGCAGGTCGAGCCGCGCGGCGAGGTCGTGGCCGTCATGGCCGGCGAAGGCAAGGCGTTCGGTGGGCATGGGGTCTCCTTTTCTCGTGGCGCGCTGGCACGCTTGGCGCAAGGCTATCGCGCATCGCGCCGGAACGGAAACACCAACCCGGCCCCGGGAATGGCGGCGAAACGCGCCGCGCGCGGGGGCTTCGGTCGGACGCGGTCCTATTCCAGCTCGATCATCAGGTCCTTGGCGTCGATCTGGCTGGCGGGCTGGACGTGCACCGCCTTCACCGTGGCGTCGCGCTCGGCATAGATGCCGGTTTCCATCTTCATCGCCTCGATGGTCAACAGCGCGTCGCCCTCGCGCACCTTCTGGCCGACCTGGACGGAAACGCCGGCCACGACCCCCGGCATCGGCGCGCCGACATGATTGGGGTTGCCCGCCTCGACCTTGGGCCGCAGCGCCGCCTGCGACTTGACCTTGCGGTCGGGGACGCGGATCACGCGCGGCTGGCCGTTCAGCTCGAAGAAGACGCGCACATCGCCCTTGTCGTCGGTCTCGCCCACGGTCTGGAACAGGATTTCCAGCGTCTTGCCGGGGTCGATCTCGACGCTGATCTCCTCGCCCGGCTCCATGCCGTAGAAGAAGGTCTTCGTCGGCAGGGTGCGCACCGGCCCGTATTGCCGGTGGCGGCCCATGTAGTCGAGAAAGACCTTGGGATACATCAGGTAACCGTTGAGATCCTCGTCATCGACGGACTTGCCTTCTAGCTCTTGCGACAGCCTGGCGCGCGTCTCCTCGAGGTCGACGGCCGGCAGGTGCCGGCCGGGCCGTTCCGTGTTGGGCATCTCGCCCATGAGCACCATGCGTGCGATCGCTTCGGGTAAGCCGCCGGGC
>CAZNMK010000120.1:0-7707 GCA_964574045.1 uncultured Roseovarius sp.
GATGTCCTCGCCGAACAGCCTGACCGTGCCGGTCGATCTGGCGGCCCGCCCGGACAGGACGTCGATCAAGGTCGACTTGCCGGCCCCATTTGGACCGATCAAGCCATGTATCTGCCCTTCCGATACGGCGATGGAAACCTTGTCGAGGGCAACGAAGCCGCCATAGCGCCGGGTCAGGCCGACACCTTCGATCGCATTCATTGCCCGATCTCCCCGGTCCTGTTCCAGCGTCTGCGCGCCGCCGAGGCGAGCCGGACGAACGCACCGGCAATTCCCTCGCGCAGCATCAGGGTGGTGAGGATGACGATGATCCCGATGATCCCCGGCCAATGCTCCGTCAGGTTGCCGGCGAAGTCCTTGATGAAGAAGAATACGACGGCGCCGAGCGCCGGTCCCCACAGGTAGTTGGGACCGCCGATGATGGCCATGATCAGCACCGAGCCGGACAGGCTCCAATGAAGCATGTCGGGCGATACGAACCCGTTGTAAAGCACGGCCATCACCCCGGCGACCGAGGCCACGAAGGCCGAAAGCGCATAGACGAGCGCCCGCGGCAGGATCGTCCGGGAACCGATGAAGCGGGCGCGCTCCTCGTTTTCGCGGATCGCCACGGTAATTCGCCCCAGCGGGCTGGCGGCGAAGAGATGCAGCGCGAGCAGCACCACGATCAGAAGCACCCAGCAGATCACGAACATGCTCGAAGGATGCTGAAAGGTGCGGATCGAGATGCCGAACACATGCGCGGGAAAGGCGACGGCAAAACCATCGTCCCCGACCGTGATGTCGCGCGCCTTGAGGGCGAACTCGTAGAACGCCTGGCCGACGGCGAGCGTCAGCATCGCAAAGGCCACACCGGGAATGCGGACGATGATCAGGCCGAGGAGGAAGGCCAGCGCAGGCGGCAGGACAAGAGCCACCGGGATTGCCAGTTCCATTGGAAGAAGACCGTAGCGCATCGACAGGCCGACGATATAGGCGGTCGCCCCGTAAAAGGCGGCGTGGCCGAAGCTGACAACGCCGTTCTGGCGGAAAAGCAGCCCCACACCTGTGGCCGTGATGGCGCCGATCACCGCCTGCGTCATCAGGCTGAGCAAAAGGACGGACCCTATCAGGCCGGGCAGGAACGCGCCGAAGGCCGCGGCAAGCCCGGCCAGGGCGGCCACGAGGAGAAAAACGCGTCTCGAACCGTGGGATGTACGCCGCATTGCCGTGCTGTCGTCGGGGGTTATGTTGTCGGTCATACGTGACTCCCCGCCACGCCGGTCGGCCGCCAGATCAGGACGCCGACCATCAGGACCAACGGAATCATCGTCGCCGCCCACGGCAGGTACAAGGTGGCGAAATTGTGAATCTGGCCAATGACGATCGCCGCCAGGAACGCCCCCGAAAAACTGCCCAGGCCGCCGACCACGACCACGATGAAGGACTCGATCAGGATGAAGCTGCCCATCGCCGGCGACAACGCCAGCAGCGGTCCGGCCACGGTGCCCGACAGACCGGCGAGCCCGGTGCCGACGGCAACCACGATCATCGACATCCGGTCGGTGTTGACGCCCTGTATGGCCGTCGTCTCCGCATCGACGCTGGATGCGCGCACGAACAGCCCGATGCGGCTGTAACGCAGCCAGAGCGTCAGACCGATCGCCACCCCGGCGGCGACCGCGATCACGGCGAGCCGGTAGACGGGAAACATGTTGCCGAAGATGGTGACCGTTCCCGACAGGAGCGGCGGCGTCGGCATCGAGAGGAAATCCTTGCCCCAGATGGTCTGCACGACATCTTCGAGCACCAGCAGGATGCCGAAGGTGACGAGAACCGTGACGATGTGGTTCTCGTTCTGCAGGGGACGGAACACGAAACGGTCGAGCAACACGCCAAGCGCGGCCAGCGCCAGGACGGAAACGACGATGGCCAGCCAGAAGTTCGTGTGCAACGCCACCGTGAAGCCGACATAGGCACCGACCATGAACAGGCCGCCATGGGCGAAATTGACCACGCGACGCAACCCGAAGATCAAGACAAGGCCGACCGCGACGATGTAGAGAAGCCCGCCATAGACGAGGCCGTTCAGAACCTGGATGAACATACCGCCCCCCCGGCCCTTCGCTGCCCGGCGGCACCCGTTCGATGCACTGCAGCCCAGATATAACTCACCGACCCTCCTCCCTCAGAAGCCCTTCGATCCTTGATGCGCGGCAGCCACGGCGCCCTCGACGTCTCCGCGCCGGCCTCCTTCCTGTCCGGTTTCCCTTTCAGCCCCGGAAAAACCAGGCAGCCCCCTTCGGGCAATTCACCCGCCATCGGAACGACACTGCCCCCTACGCGACCATCTGACTGAATGATGGTTCATTCATATTTGCCCGTCAATAGTTTTGTGTGATAGAGTACGATTACTGTGGAATGGGCGCCCGCCAAGGCTGACGGAACACCGAAGCCAGAGAGCGGGACCGCGGCCTTGGTGAGTGGCCGCTCAGCGAAGGAGACGCAGATGTTTCATCATGTCGTTCTGATGCGGCTGTCGGGTATCGACGCCGAATTCCATAGCCGCGTCGCGGCCTATGCCGAGAGGGTGCGCTCGGAACTGCCCAATGTGCGCAGCTACGCCTTCGTGCCCAACAGCAGCGCCCGCAGCGCCGGATATGACTGGGCCGTGCTGTCGGCTTTCGATACGGTCGAGGATCACGACCGCTATCAGGATTCCGCCGTGCATCGGGAGATGAAGACCTACATGACCCCCTTCATCGACGACCTGATCGCCTGCGACATCGACATGGGACGCCAGGGCTAGGCGCGCGCAATCCCGGCTTTCCGGGCTATTTTTCACTGACGGACGGCGCAAGGCCGACCCGCATGCCCTTGACCTGACAAACGGTTTCTCCGTCCGCTTCAACCCGGCCGTCCGCGACGCCGAGCTTCAGTCGCCGGTTGATCACCCGGGTGAAGTCGACACGATAGGTCAGCAGCTTCTTTTCGGGCCGGACCATGCCGGACAGTTTGACTTCGCCCGCACCCATCGCCATTCCCAGGCCCTGCCAGCCACGCCAGCCCAGATTGAACCCGGTCAACTGCCACAAGCCATCGAGCATCAGACATCCGGGCATCACCGGGTTGCCGGGAAAGTGGCAGGAAAAGAACCAGAGGTCCGGATGCAGGTCGAGTTCCGCGGTGACATGGCCGACACCGGCCGTTCCGCCATCGTCGCTGAGATCGGTGATGCGATCCATCATCAGCATCGGAGGCTCGGGAAGCTGTGCATTTCCAGGGCCGAACAACTCGCCCCTGGCGCATTTCAGAAGATCCTGTTTTTCAAAGGAGCCGGGAAACTTTGGCATGGCTGGTGGTCCTGTCGATCATAGCAATCTGTGTCCGGGTTTCCTGTAGCACGCAAGTTGTTGTCCGACCAGAAATCAGGGCGCGACCGGAGAATTCCCGGCCATCCATGAAATCGATGCCATACCCGGAGGAACCACAGCATGCCGCGTTCGGCCGGCAACAGAATTGCCTCGACCGCGCGGAGAGCTTGCGACAAGCTCAACAAAGGTCCGCGTCCATGAAAGAACGCAGCGGCACAAACACATAGCAGGTCAAACCGAGAGGTCCGCGCATGCAGATATATTCCTACGACGGAATAATTCCGGTCATCGCCCCGACATCCTT
The DNA here is from genome assembly GCA_964574045.1 of uncultured Roseovarius sp. Taxonomy (GTDB): domain Bacteria; phylum Pseudomonadota; class Alphaproteobacteria; order Rhodobacterales; family Rhodobacteraceae; genus Roseovarius. Next base: position 3,658 of record CAZNMK010000120.1, read on the forward strand.
TGTGCATGAAACGGCTGTGGTGATAGGCGATGTCATCGTTGCCGGGGGGTGTTACATCGGACCCGGGGCCGTCATTCGCGGCGATTTCGGCCGGATCTCGATCCGAGCCGGATCGAACGTGCAGGAAACCTGCGTCATTCACAGCTTTCCCAACCAGGAGGTCATCCTCGAAGAGAACAGCCATATCGGCCACGGTGCGGTTCTGCATGGCTGCCACATCTGCGAGAATGTCCTTGTCGGAATGAACGCGGTGGTGATGGACAAGGCCCGGATCGGAAAGAACTGTATCGTCGGCGCACTGAGTTTCGTGAAGACCGGGCAGGAATTCGAGCCCGGTCAGATGATCGCGGGATCGCCCGCGCGCGTGCTGCGGGCGCTGACGGAAGCCGAGATCGACTGGAAACGGCGTGGAACGGGGGTCTATCAGAAATTGACCAAGCTCAATGCGACCAAGCTGAAACGCTCCGATCCCCTCTCGGAGGTCGAGCATGACCGGCGCCGGGTCGAGGCGCCGGAATTCGATCCGCTCGCCCTGGATCGCCTGTCGTAGTTGCGGCGCCCGGTATCCTCCATCTCAGGGCGTCGTGCGCAATTCCCCTTCTCCGTCGAATAACGTGCCGTCCCCCAGCACGGCGCAATCCATCGGAATGTCCCAGGGTTGCGGAAATACGGTATCGATGCGGCAGAAATCCTGCCCCACCCCGATCAGCCTAGGGCGCGGATCGCAGGCCGCCAGCGTCATGTCGTAGTAGCCGCCGCCATTGCCGAGCCGGTAAAGCTCCCGGTCCAGCCCGACCAGCGGCACGATCGCCACGTCCGGCATCAGCGCCTCGCCCTCTGCCGGCACCATGATGTTCCAGATGCCGCGCTCCATCGCCGCGCCGGGCGCCCAGGCACGGAATTCCACCGGGCGGCCCTTTTCCACCACCACCGGCAGGGCCAGACGCGCGCCGGCCGCGTGCGCGCGGCCCATCCAGCCGCGCAGGTCCAGCTCGCCACGGATCGGCCAGTACCCGGCCACCGCCTTGCCCGCCGGGTCGGGCAGCAGCGCCTCGAGCCCCGCCATCACCGCCGCCGACTGGGCGGCGCGTTCGTCGCGGTGCATCTCCTTGCGCCGTGCATAGAGCCGCGCGCGCTCGGCGACGCGAAAACGCCGCACGTCGCGCCAGGTTTCCCGGTCGACGGCAAAGCCGCCCACCAGCTCGTGCGCGAAACAGGGGGCGCTGCCGCCGCTCGTTTCGTCATCGTCATGCATTGTCTTTCTCCTTTCACGCCACCGCCCTGCGACGGCGCAGCGCGACCAGGTTAGAGACCAGCAGCGCGCTCAGCACCACCGCTCCGCCCAGGATCGCCCACCGCCCCGGGTTTTCGCCCACGACCGCCCAGACCAGCAGCGGCGCCAGCACCGATTCGAGCAAGATCAGCAGCGCCACCTCCGGCGGGCTGATATAGCGCGCGCCCAGCGTCATCAGGCAGGTCGCGGCGGCGATGAAGGCGCCGTGCCCCAGCAACAGATGCCACTGGGTGGCCACCGGCGCCGCTGGCGAAACGAACGGCCAGATGACCGCCGCCCCCAGCAGATAGGCGACCGGAATGGCCGGGATCATCGAGATCGCGCGCAGCCGCCGCACCGCCGTCAGCGCCCCGGCATAGGCCGCGCAGACCATCACCGCAAACATGTCGCCCCGCCACGAGGCGATGGCATTCTCGGTCGAACCGTGGGCTATGATGCCAAGTCCCCCGATCACCGCCGCCATGGTCAGCACCACCAGGCGGCCGATCGGCTCGCCCAGGAACACGCGCGCGAATACCGCCGAAAAGACCGGCATCGCGGCGAAGATGAAGACCACGTTGGCGACGCTGGTATTGCTGACCGCCAGCACGAACCCCGGCGAGGTAAACGAGATGAGAACCACATAGACCGCCGCCGGCCAACCGCCCCGCAGCACCGCGCGGAACCCGACCGGACCCCGGACGGAGAGCAGCACCGCCAGGATGATCGCCCCCGAGCTCAGCCCGCGCCAGAACGCGATCACCATCGGTTCGGCCTCGATCAGCCGCACGAAGAGCGAATCCGGCACCACGAAGAGCACCCCCAGCGTCGTGATCAGCAGGCCCCTGGCATGGTCGGTCATGGGCCGAGCAGAACGCCAATCGCGCGCCGAAGTAAACCCCCGCCCGCCGTCCCGATCCGCCCCGGCCGGCATGTCCCCGCCTTGTCCTCCTGCGCGATGCGGCTTGCGAACATGCTTGTGAGATACAGATTCTCCCATTAGCACCGATCGATAAGAGGAGTCGGAGATGTATGATCAGCACCCCAGCGGCCTGACCCGCGCCGCCACCCCTGCCGGCACGCATGAGGGCTACATGCCCGGTTTCGGCAACGATTTCGAGACCGAGGCCCTGCCCGGCGCGCTGCCGCAGGGCATGAACAGCCCGCAGAAATGCGCCTACGGGCTTTACGGCGAACAGCTCTCGGGCACCGCCTTTACCGCGCCGAGCCACCAGAACGAACGTACCTGGTGCTACCGCATCCGTCCCTCGGTCAGGCATTCCTCGCGCTATGCCCGGATCGACCTGCCCTACTGGAAATCGGCCCCGCACATCGTCGACGACGTGGTGTCGCTGGGCCAGTACCGCTGGGATCCGGTGCCGCATGCGGGCGAGGCGCTGAGCTGGCTGACGGGCATGCGCACCATGACCACGGCGGGCGACGTCAACACCCAGGTCGGCATGGCGAGCCACATCTACCTGGTTACCGCCTCGATGGTGGACGAGTATTTCTATTCCGCCGACAGCGAATTGCTGGTCGTCCCGCAGGAGGGGCGGCTGCGGTTTTGCACCGAACTGGGCGTGATCGACGTCGCGCCGCAGGAAATCGCGCTCATCCCCCGCGGCCTCGTCTACCGGGTCGAACTGCTCGACGGGCCGGCGCGCGGTTTCGTGTGCGAGAATTACGGGCAGAAGTTCGAACTGCCCGGCCGCGGCCCTATCGGCGCCAACTGCATGGCCAACCGGCGCGATTTCAAGACCCCGGTCGCCGCCTTCGAGGACCGCGAAACGCCCTCGACCGTCACCATCAAGTGGTGCGGCCAGTTCCACCGCTGCGAGATCGGGCAGAGCCCGCTCGACGTGGTGGCCTGGCACGGAAACTATGCCCCTTGCAAATACGACCTGACCGACTACTGCCCCATCGGCGCGATCCTGTTCGATCACCCCGACCCGTCGATCTTTACCGTGCTGAGCGCCCCTTCGGGCGTGACTTCGTGCTCTTTCGCGAGCGCTGGATGGTGATGGAGGATACGTTCCGCCCGCCATGGTATCACAAGAACATCATGTCCGAACTGATGGGCAACATCTACGGCCAGTACGACGCCAAGCCGCAGGGGTTCGTGCCCGGCGGCATGAGCCTGCACAACATGATGCTGCCGCACGGCCCCGACCGCGAGGCGTTCGAGAAGGCGTCGAACGCCGAGCTGAAACCCCAAAAGCTCGACAATACCATGTCGTTCATGTTCGAGACCCGGTTTCCGCAGCACCTGACGCGTTTTGCCGCCCATGAAGCGCCGCTGCAGGACGACTACATAGACTGCTGGGCCGACATCGAAAGGAAATTCGACGGCTCGCCCGGACGGAAGTGATGGTATCTTGAGTATTTTCAGCAAGATGAAGGCTTGGGCGGGGTGCAGGGGCGATGCCGGAGGACGGGTGCGGTGAGATACGCCACGCTCGATGACGGCACGCCTGACGGGCGGCTCGCGGTGGTGGCGGACGACCTTGCCACCTGCCGGGTGCTGCCGGGGATGACGCTGCAGGCGATGCTCGACGGGGCCGAGATGCCGGCGCCGGGGCCGGCAGAGCCGTTCGACCCCGCGCGCTGCCTGTCGCCGCTGCCGCGGGCCTATCAGTTCCTCGACGGCTCGGCCTATGTGAACCATGTCGATCTGGTCCGCCGGGCGCGGGGGGCGGAAATGCCCGAGAGTTTCTGGCACGACCCGCTGATGTATCAGGGCGGCTCGGACGGGTTTCTGGCACCCACCGCGCCGATCC
>CAZNMK010000121.1:0-7646 GCA_964574045.1 uncultured Roseovarius sp.
CGACCAGCAAGAACCCGCGCTCGACCGTCGGCACGGTGACCGAGATCTACGACTATCTGCGGCTTCTCTTTGCCCGTGCCGGCACCCCCTATTCGCCCGTCACCGGCCTGCCGATCGAGGCGCAGCAGGTGCAGGACATGGTCGACCGTGCGATGGCGATGGAGGCGGGCACGCGCGCCTATCTGCTGGCGCCCATCGTGCGCGACCGCAAGGGCGAATACCGCAAGGAATTCCTGGACCTGCGCAAGCAGGGGTTCCAGCGGGTCAAGGTCGATGGTGCCTTTCACGACCTCGACGCGCCGCCGGCGCTGGACAAGAAATTCCGCCATGACATCGACGTGGTGGTCGACCGGATCGTGGTGAAGGAAGGGATCGGGACGCGGCTCGCCGACAGTTTCCGCACCGCACTCGATCTGGCCGACGGTATCGCGGTTCTGGAAACCGCCCCGAAAGAGGGCGAGCCCGTGCGCACCACGTTCTCGGAAAACTTCGCCTGCCCGGTCAGCGGTTTCACCATCCCCGAGATCGAGCCGCGGCTCTTTTCGTTCAACGCGCCGTTCGGCGCCTGCCCGGAATGCGGCGGCCTGGGGGTCGAACTGTTTTTCGACGAACGCCTGGTGGTGCCCGACGAACAGCTGCGCATCGCCGACGGCGCGCTGGCGCCCTGGCGCAAGGGCAAGTCGCCCTATTTCCTGCAGACCATCGAGGCGCTGGCGCGGCATTACGGCTTCGACAGGAACGCGCGCTGGAAAGACCTGCCCGAACCCGTGCAAAGGATGTTCCTTTACGGCTCGGGCGACGAGGAAATCGCGTTCCGCTATGACGAAGGCGGGCGCGTCTACCAGGTCACGCGCAGCTTCGAGGGAGTGATCCCCAACATGGAGCGGCGCTACCGCGAGACCGACAGCGCCTGGATCCGCGAGGAATTCGAGCGCTACCAGAACAACCGCCCCTGCGGTGCGTGCCAGGGATATCGTCTGCGCGACGAGGCGCTGGCAGTGAGGATTGCGGGGCTCCATATCGGCCAGGTGGTGCAGATGTCGATCCGCGCCGCGCATGACTGGTGCCGCACGGTGCCCGAACACCTGAGCCCGCAGAAGAACGAGATCGCGCGCACGATCCTCAAGGAAATCCGCGAGCGACTGGGATTTCTGCTGAATGTCGGGCTGGAATACCTGACGCTGAGCCGCAGCGCCGGCACGCTGTCGGGCGGCGAGAGCCAGCGCATCCGTCTGGCCAGCCAGATAGGATCGGGGCTGACGGGGGTGCTCTACGTGCTCGACGAGCCGTCGATCGGGCTCCATCAGCGCGACAATGGCCGGCTCTTGCAGACGCTCAAGAACCTGCGCGACCAGGGCAACACGGTGATCGTGGTCGAGCATGACGAAGAGGCGATCCGCAGCGCCGATCATGTCTTCGACATCGGCCCCGGCGCCGGGGTGCATGGCGGGCAGGTGGTCAGCCACGGCACGCCCGAAGAGATCGCCGCCGATCCGGCCTCGGTCACCGGGCAGTACCTTTCGGGCGCGCGCGAGATCGCCATTCCGCCCGAGCGGCGCGGGGGAACAGGGAAATCCGTCAAGGTCGTCAAGGCGGAAGGCAATAATCTTAAATCAATCGACGCGGAATTTCCGCTGGGCAAATTCGTCTGCGTGACCGGGGTTTCGGGGGGCGGCAAATCGACCCTGACGATCGAGACGCTCTACAAGACTGCGTCGATGCGGCTCAACGGCGCGCGGCATACGCCCGCGCCGTGCGAGACGATTGAGGGGCTTGAACATCTCGACAAGGTGATCGACATCGACCAGCGCCCGATCGGGCGCACGCCGCGGTCGAACCCGGCCACCTATACCGGCGCGTTCACCCCCATCCGCGACTGGTTCGCCGGTCTGCCCGAGGCCAAGGCGCGCGGCTACAAGCCGGGGCGGTTTTCCTTCAACGTCAAGGGCGGGCGCTGCGAGGCGTGCCAGGGCGACGGGGTGATCAAGATCGAGATGCATTTCCTGCCCGATGTCTACGTCACCTGCGAGACCTGCCGGGGCAAGAGATACAACCGCGAGACACTGGAAATCACATGGAAAGGCAAAAGCATAGCCGACGTTCTTGACATGACTGTCGAAGAGGCGCGCGAGGCATTCCGCGCGGTGCCGGCGATCCGCGACAAGATGGAGGCGCTGCACCGGGTCGGGCTCGACTATATCAAGGTCGGGCAGCAGGCGACGACGCTCTCGGGCGGCGAGGCGCAGCGGGTGAAGCTGGCAAAGGAACTGAGCAAGCGGGCGACCGGCAGGACGCTCTACATCCTCGACGAGCCGACCACGGGGCTGCATTTCGAGGACGTGAAGAAACTGCTCGAAGTCCTTCATGAACTTGTGGAAAGCGGAAATACGGTGGTGGTGATCGAGCACAATCTCGACGTCATAAAGACCGCCGACTGGATCATCGACATCGGTCCCGAGGGCGGCGATGGCGGTGGCGGGATCGTGGCCGAGGGCACGCCCGAGGATGTCGCGCAGATCGCCCGCAGCCACACCGGGCGCTACCTCAAAGAGATGCTGGCGGCGCGCAGGGTCGCCGCGGAATGACGGGGGCGGGGTGGCCCCCGCGCCCCGGTGGATCAGTCGCGCGTCGTCGGGCAGGTGGACATCCCGAAGAGCGAATAGGCCGGGCACCTGCCGATCAGCCCGGTGATGAGCGGGATGAGCCCGAGCAGGTAGAGCCAGCTATAGGTTCCGCCGGGGTTGAGGGCAAAGCCCGCAAGCAGCGCAAGGCCGACGACGATGCGCAGGATCCGGTCGATCTGGCCGACGTTCTTGTTCAGCATGGGTACATCTCCTGGATGCGGCGACGTGCGGATGTGCACGCGAGACATAATTAGGCGTGAATATGGCGTCTCGCAAGCGCCCGCGCGGTCCTCGCCGGCCGACTTGCCCCCAGTGTCGGTCGTGAACCCGGTACGGGCCGCGATCACCCGTGGCCGCGTTTCTCGAAACGCGGCAGCATGGCCGAGAAATCGCGGCCCTTGCCATCCTCGCGCTCGACGAAGTCCTCGTAAAGCCGCATCGCCGCGGCGCCGATGGGCGTATCCGCGTCGGCCTCCGCCGCGGCCTGCTGCGCAAGGCGCAGGTCCTTGAGCATCAGCTCCGCGGCGAAGCCCGGCTTGTAGCCGTTGTCGGCGGGCGATTGCGGGCCGATGCCGGGGGCGGGACAGTAGGCATTCATCGACCAGCTGTAGCCCGACGAGGTCGAGACCACGTCGAACATCGCCTGCCGGTCGAGCCCCAGCTTGTCGGCCAGCGCAAAGGCCTCGCAGGTGACGATCATGGTCGCGCCGAGGATCATGTTGTTGCAGATCTTGGCCGCCTGCCCATTGCCGGACGGGCCGCAATGAACGGCCTTTTGACCCAGGATGTCAAAGAGTTCCGCGGCGATCTCAAAGCCCTTCTTGTCGCCCCCGACCATGAAGGTCAGCGTGCCCGCCCGCGCGCCGCCGACCCCGCCCGAAACCGGGGCGTCGAGCGCCGAAAGCCCGGCCGCCTGTGCCATTGCCGCCACCTCGCGGGCGCTGGCGACATCGACGGTGGAACAGTCGAGAAAGACCGCGCCCCTGTCCATCGCCGGCACGATCTGCGCCGCGACGCGGCGCAATATGTCGCCGTCGGGCAGCATGGTCAGGACCACCGCCGCGCCGGCGGCGGCCTCGGCCGCGCCGGCGGCCTTGGCGACGCCCTCGACATCGACATCGGCGGTGTCGAAGCCGGTCACCTCGTGACCGGCCTTTGCGAGATTGGCCGCCATCGGGGCGCCCATGTTGCCTAGTCCGATGAAACCGATCTTCATGGGGGTCATCCTTTCCTGTCGAATGTCAGCTTGTCGGCCCCGAGCGGCATCAGCATCTGCGTCGCCGCCAGTGCCGGCGGATTGGTCAGATCGTGGCGCCATTTCGGGCTGCGGTCCTTGTCGATCACGGCGGCGCGGATGCCTTCGAGGAAATCGCTGTGCTCCTGCGCGCGGTGGGTAAAGCGGAATTCCAGTTCCAGCGCCTTGCGGATCTCGGCGGAGGTTCCGCGCAGGCGGTGGACGATTTCGACGGTGCAGGCCATCGACAGGGGCGAGTTGCGCCCGAGTGCGGCCAGGGTGTCGCGGGCGAAATCGCTGTCTTCCGTCTTGAGCGAATTGACGATGTCGAGCAGGGTCTCGCCGCCGAAATGGGCGTCGATGCTGGCCGCGAGACGGTTGAGCGGGCCGGGGTGCAGGGTTTCGCGCAGCCTGGAAATGGCGTCCGTGCTGCCCGTTTCCTCGAGCAGGGCGATCAGGCCGGGCCACTTTGATTGTGGAATGTAACTGTCGGCAAAACCGGCAAAAACCGCGTCGGATGCATCCATCCTCGCGCCGGTGGTGCCCAGGTATTCGCCCAGCCGCCCCGGTGCCCGCGCCAGAAGCAGCGAGCCGCCCACATCCGGGATCAGGCCGATGCCGCATTCGGGCATCGCGATCCTGGCGGTCTCGCCCACGATCCGGTGCGATCCGTGGCAGGAAATGCCCACGCCGCCGCCCATGACGAAGCCGTGCATGAAGGCGACATAGGGTTTGGGGTATTCGGCGATCCTGGCGTTGAGCCGGTATTCGTCGCGCCAGAAACGCTGGCCGTGTGCGTAGTCGCCCTTGATGCCGGCGCGGTAGAGCTCCTGAATGTCTCCGCCGGCGCAGAACGCCTTGTCGCCCTCGGCGTCGATGACCACCAGGCAGACCGCCTCGTCGCAGGCCCAGGCATCGAGCGCCTCCTCGATCGCCAGGCACATCGGATAGGTCAGGGCGTTCAGGGCCTTGGGGCGGGTCAGGGTGATCCGGCCCGCCTTGCCTTCAACCCGGATCGAAATGTCGCTCATGTCTCGGCCAGCAGATGCCGCGCCACGATCAGGCGCATGATTTCGTTGGTTCCTTCGAGTATCTCGTGCACGCGCAGGTCGCGCACCAGTTTCTCGATGCCGTAGTCGGCGAGGTAGCCGTAACCGCCATGCAGCTGCAGGCACTGGTTGGCGATGCGGCTGCCGGCTTCGGTGACGAATTTCTTGGCCATGGCGCAGAACTTGGTCGCGTCGGGCGCCCGGTTGTCCAGCTTCCACGCCGCCTGCCGCAGAAAGATGCGGGCAGCCTGCAGCTCGGTCTCCATGTCGGCCAGGCGGAACTGCAGCGCCTGGAAATTGTCGAGGCTCTGGCCGAACGCCTTGCGTTCGTGCATGTAGGCGCGGGTGGCGTCCATCGCCGCCTGCGCCGCACCCAGCGAGCAGGCAGAGATGTTGAGCCGCCCGCCATCGAGTCCGGACATCGCGTATGTGAAACCCTTGCCCTCTTCTCCGATCAGGTTCTCGGCGGGAATGCGGCAATCGTCGAACTGCACCTGTGCGGTCGGCTGGGCGCGCCAGCCCATCTTGTCCTCGAGCGCGCCGAACGAGAGCCCCGGCGTGCCGGCCTCGACATAGACGGTCGAGATGCCCCTGGGCCCGTCCCCGCCGGTGCGCACCATCGCCACGTAGCCATCGGAATAGCCGCCGCCCGAGATGAACGCCTTGGTGCCGTTCAGGGTATAGCCGGCGTTGTCGCGCTCGGCGCGCGTGCGCAGCGCGGCGGCGTCCGAGCCCGAGGCGGGCTCGGTCAGGCAGTAGGAAAGCACCGTTTCCATCGCCACGGCGCCGGGCAGGACGCGCGCCTTGAACGCGTCGCCGGCATAGCTGTCGATCATCCGCGCGCACATGTTGTGGATCGACAGGAACGCGGCGACGGCGGGGCAGGCGTGGCTGAGCGCCTCGAAGACCAGCGTGGCGTCGAGCCGCGTCAGCCCCGCCCCGCCCGATGCCTCGGATACGTAGAGCCCGCCGAAACCCAGCTCCGCCAGACGCGGCCACAGATCGCGGGGGATGGTGCCCTCGCGTTCCCATGCGCGGGCATGGGGCGCGATGTGTTCCCGCCCGAACGCGCGGGCCATGTCGAAGATGGCCGTCTGTTCCTCGGAAAGGGCGAAATCCATTGGCTGGCCTCCTGGCGTTCGAGGAATTGAACGTATGTTTAATTATCTGGGGCGGCAGGCGCAATGCAAGGATAAACGCCGCCCTTGCCCGGCGCAACGCGGTGCCGCCCGTCCCGGGGCCTAGCGAAACGCCTGGTCGGGCCGCAGCAGGTGCAGGTAGAAGGGCGGCAGCTTGTCGGCGCTCACGACGCCGGATTTGCGTGCCGCGGGCAGGGCCAGGGCCGGGCCGGCGCCGAGATGTTCGTAGACCATGCGCGTGGCGCGGTCGCCGGTGACCTTTTCGCGCACGGTGCGGCTGGCGTAGCCCTCCCACAGATTCGACTGAAAGGCGGTTTCCGGAGTCAGGAAATTGAACGAGCACGACAGCGAATCGCGGTGCGTGACCACGGCCATGATGCCCTCTTCCTGGCGCATGACGATACCGCGGTATTCGCGGTCGCGGCAGGCCATGGACAGGCCCTGTTCGCGCACGGCGTTGCGCGGCTCGAACCCGCGCAGGAAGGTATAGCCATCGGCGCGCGAGACATGCACCAGCCCGAGGACGAAGCGGTGAATATCGACAAAGCTGCGGCGGGCAAAGCGGTAGAATCCGCTGGGAAAGAGCGTCTGCGAAACCTCGATCGTGGCGCTGCCGAAAAACCCGCGCAGGAACGGGTGGTTCACCATGTCGCCCCTCGCGGGTTGCAGCGTGGCCACGGGTTCGAGCAGGATGCGCGCATCGGTGCCGAAAAAGCCGCAGATCCGGTGCAGCACGTCGGGCCGCGGAAAGCTCTCGCCCGACATGTAGCGGTTGAACTGGGTCCGGTTGATGCCGAGGTCGCGGCAGAGCCCCGAAATCGACGGATACCCCTGGCAAAGCAGCCGCAGGTTCTGGCCGAAGACCTTGCGCAACGCCGCCGGATCGTCGGCAGGATGCTGCCGATCTTCTTTACGTTGTTTTGACAATCTGCAATAAACTTCCGGTTTAGGTGGGCGCGTTGGGGCGAAGCTAAACGAGATTTCGGAGCCTTTCCAGCGCATTCGACGCCAACAAGAGACAGGGCTGACGCCAATTGGCGTCACGATAGGGGGAATCTGTCACAAATTCGCCCTGAGCGTACTCAAACCGACCCATTCACATTTTTTGCGTCTGTTTCAAACTTCAAGTGTACTCAGATACTTGGGGGATGCCATGTACGGTGTGGTGCTATGGAGCGACAACAAGCGGAACAAGGCGGTGATCTGGTGCGAAGATCACAAGAATCTGGCGTTCTTCAAGCGTGACCGCGACGCCGCGGAGGCGGCGCAGTTCGTTCCCGGCGACCTGGTGGAGTTCGATCTGCGCGAGGAAAACGAGCTTCGCCTCGCCGTCGATCCGTGCCTGGTGGCGCCGCACGAGTACCCCTCGCTGGCGGCCGATCTGCAATCGGCCACGGCCGGGCTGGAGCGCGAACCGATCGGTCTGCCCCGCTCTGACGCGCACGGGCAGGGCGTCCGGCCCCAAACGGAGCCGGCGCGCGTCGTGGTGTTGCACCCCGGGAACGGGGTCGAGGTACGGCTGGCGGCGCGCGCCTGCGGCTGATCAGGCCCCGCGCGGCAGCGCCGCGACGCCGGTGCGCGCGATCTCCGAAAGGCCGAG
>CAZNMK010000122.1:0-7631 GCA_964574045.1 uncultured Roseovarius sp.
CCGGCGCCGCACCGCCCCGGTAGACCCAGCTTCCCTTGCGCGACGCCAGTTCCGCCTCGCCCGGCAGCTGGGTGCCGGATTTCACCGCCGGCGTCCCGGCCGGGGTCGGTTCGCCCTGGGGGGCGGCGGCGGGTTCGGGCCCGGCCTCGGTGCGCGGGTCTGAGGGCCGCGCCGCCGGCGCGGAAGCCGCCTCGTCGCTGCAAAAGAGCCGCGTCAGCACGAAATAGAGGATCACGCCCAGCGCAACCCCGACCAGTACCGCCGCCACCCCGCCGACGGCGCCATGGGTCGCCAGGATGACGATCAGCCCTGCCACCGCCGCGACCGAGCAGCAGACGATCCTGCAAAGGGTCCAGTTCGAAGAGTTCTGCATCAGGTGACCTCCCGCTTGGCCGGCACGCCGGCCTTAATAGACATCCCCCTTCTTGACACGTTCGGAGAATTCGGTCGTGCCGCCCGCGGCCAGCACGCGCGCCTGTTTCACCCATTCGTCGCGGCTGACGCGGCCCTTGAAGCCCTTGAGGTTCTCATCGACCCAGGCGACCTCTTCCCCGGTCCAGGCGGCGATCTGGTCGAAATGGAAGAAACCCATCGAGTTGAGCAGCTGCTCCAGCTTGGGGCCGATGCCCCTGATCCGTTTCAGGTCGTCCGGCCCGCCCTCGCGCGCGGCCTCCATCGCCTGCGGGCGGGTGCCCGGCCCGGCCTCGGCGGCGGGTTTCGCCGCCGGTTCAGGCGCCGGTGCCGGTGCGGGCTTTTCGGAGGCCGGCGCCGGCGCGGGCGCCTCGGCGGCCGGTTCGGGCGCGGGTGCGGGCGGCCTGAACGCGGCGGGGGCGTGGTTCGCCCCCTTCTCGCGCCACGGCGCGACCAGCGGCACCTCTGTGCCGTCGATGCGCTGCACCGTGTCGCCCAGGTCGGTGGCCAGCTGCACGCTGGCATTGTAGCGCGTGCGTCCGCTTTCGAATTCCCTGAGCGCGGTCAGCCCGGCCGCCGGTTCCGACGCGTAGCGCCCGTTCTGCGGCCCCGGCACCGGCACCTTTCCGGCGGCCAGCTCGTCGATGATCTCGGCCAGGCGTTCGGCACTCAGGTCCTCGTAGTAATCCTTGCCGATCTGGGCCATCGGCGCGTTGGCGCAGGCGCCCAGGCACTCGACCTCTTCCCAGCTGAACTTGCCGTCGGGGCTCAGCTCATGCGGGGCCGGGGCGATCCTTTCGCGGCAGACACCGACCAGGTCCTCGGCCCCGCAGATCATGCAGGACGTGGTGCCGCAAATCTGGATATGCGCAACCGATCCAACAGGTTGCAGCTGGAACATGAAGTAGAACGTGGCCACCTCCAGCGCCCGGATGCGGGCCATGCCCAGCATGTCGGCGACATGCTCGATCGCCGGGCGCGTGAGCCACCCCTCCTGCTCCTGCGCGCGCCACAAGAGCGCGATGACCGCGCTCGCCTCGCGGCCCTCGGGGTACTTGGTGATCTGCGCCTCGGCCCAGGCCAGGTTGGCGGGGGTGAAGGCGAAGCTCTCGGGCTGGTCTAGGTGAAGGCGTCTCAGCATGGCTCAGGCACAGGCTCCCGTCGTCAGTTTCACGCCGCCGTCGGGCAGGTTCACGGCCCGGTCGGTGGCGACAAGATAGGTGGTGATGTCGAGCGCCTGCTGCCGCGTCAGCCCGGCCTGCAGCTCGACCGGCAGATAGTCGGAGTCGTATTTCATCGTGCAGCCGATGGTGGCGGCGGCGGCGACGTATTCGGCGACCATTTCCTCGCTCACCCCTTCGGGCGGACCGCCGCAGGCCGCCAGCACCAGCGCCGCCCCGGCCATGACAGGCGCCGCGCGCGCCATCAGCGGTCGATCTCCCCGAACACCACGTCCATGGTGCCGATGATCGCCGCGACATCGGCCAGCTGGTGCCCGCCGGCGACATAATCCATCGCCTGCAGGTGCAGGAAACCCGGCGCGCGCAGCTTGGCGCGGTAGGGCTTGTTGGTGCCGTCGGCAACGAGATAGACGCCGAATTCGCCCTTGGGCGCCTCGACCGCGGCGTAGACCTCGCCCTCGGGGACGTGAAAACCCTCGGTATAGAGCTTGAAGTGATGAATGAGCGCCTCCATCGAGGTCTTCATCTCGCCGCGCTTGGGCGGCGTGAGCTTGCCGCGGGCCAGGATGTCGCCCTGCCCCTCGGGCGCGCGCAGCTTGTCGATGCACTGGTGCATGATCTTCAGCGACTGGCGCATTTCCTCCATCCGCACCAGGTAGCGGTCGAAGCAGTCGCCGTTCTTGCCCACGGGGATCTGGAAATCCATCTCGTCGTAGCATTCATAGGGCTGGGCGCGGCGCAAATCCCACGCCAGACCCGACCCGCGCACCATCACCCCCGAAAAACCCCAGTCGAGGATATCCTGCTCGCTCACCACGCCGATGTCGCAGTTGCGCTGCTTGAAGACACGGTTTTCGGTCAGCAGCGTGTCGATGTCGTCGAGTACCCTGGGAAAGGCGTGCGCCCATGCCTCGATATCGTCAATGAGCTCGGGCGGCAGGTCCTGGTGCACCCCGCCGGGGCGGAAATAGGCGGCGTGCAGCCGCGCCCCGCAGGCGCGTTCGTAGAAGATCATCAGCTTCTCGCGCTCTTCGAACCCCCACAGCGGCGGCGTCAGCGCGCCCACGTCCATCGCCTGCGTGGTGACGTTCAGCAGGTGGTTGAGGATGCGCCCGATCTCGGAATAGAGCACCCGGATCAGGCTGGCGCGGCGCGGCACCCGCGTTCCGCACAGGCGTTCGATCGCCAGGCACCAGGCGTGTTCCTGGTTCATCGGCGCGACATAGTCGAGCCGGTCGAAATAGGGCAGGTTCTGCAGGTAGGTGCGGCTTTCCATCAGCTTTTCGGTGCCGCGGTGCAACAGCCCGATATGCGGGTCGGCGCGCTCGACGATCTCGCCGTCGAGTTCTAGAACCAGCCGCAAGACCCCATGTGCCGCCGGGTGTTGCGGGCCGAAGTTGATGTTGAAATTGCGGATGCGCTGCTCGCCCGTCAGCGCGTCCTCGAAACCCTTGGAGCCGTCCATCATCGCTGACCTTTCTCGATCATGTCCTTCACGGCCATCAGCCACAGCAGGATCACCGCGCCGAGCGGGATGATCGCCGCCACCGCGGCCCAGCTCGGCAGGCCGAAGCGCGGCAGGATGCGCCAGAAGGGGATCACCAGGATCACCCCCAGAAGCAGGAACATCGGAAAGCTGATGCCCCCCATACCGTATTGAAAGATGCTCATCGGCGGCGGCCTCCTTGTCGCCCCGGCCCGAAGGCCATGATGTAAAGCAGGATCAGCGCGCAGAGCGGAAAGATGGCGGTCAGCCCCCACCACGCGCTGATCCCGTAATCCGGCAGGAGCCTCCAGAAGGGCACGACGAACGCCGCCGAGAGGAGGATGAGCCAGATCATGCCATTGTCCCCCGATGCAAGCGCGCCCCTCCGCCAGCTACTTTGCCGGGTCCGGCTTTTCGTCCCCCGGCAGGATGTATTCGGCACCCTCCCACGGGGACATGAAGTCGAATTGCCGGTATTCCTGCACCAGGCTCACCGGCTCGTAGACCACGCGTTTCTGCACCTCGTCATAGCGCACCTCGGTATAGCCCGTGGTCGGGAAATCCTTGCGCAGCGGATGGCCGCGAAACCCGTAATCGGTCAGGATGCGCCGCAGGTCCGGATGCCCCGAAAAGAGGATGCCGAACATGTCGAACACCTCGCGCTCGAACCAGTTGGCGCTGGGATGCACGTCGGTGATCGAGGGCACGATATCGTCTTCGCGCACCGCCGCCTTCAGGCGGATACGGTGGTTCTGATACATGCTGAGCAGGTGATAGACCACATCGAAGCGGCGCGGCCGTTCGGGGCGGTCGACGGCGGTGATGTCGACCAGCGTGCTGAAACGGCAGCTCGCGTCGGTCTTGAGGAATTCCACCAGCCCGACGATGTTGTTCAGTGCCACGTCGACGGTCAGTTCGCCCGCGGCGACATGCCAGTCGAGCACGCAGTCGGCACGCCTGGCGGCGATGTGTTCGCCCAGTTCCTGCAAGGCTTCGGTCATCTCACGATCGTCCCCGTGCGGCGGATCTTGCGCTGCAGCGCCATGATGCCGTAAACCAGCGCCTCGGCCGTCGGCGGGCAGCCGGGCACGTAGACGTCGACCGGCACGATGCGGTCGCAGCCGCGCACCACCGAATAGCTGTAGTGATAATAGCCGCCGCCATTGGCGCACGACCCCATCGAGATCACATAGCGCGGCTCGGGCATCTGGTCGTAGACCTTTCTGAGCGCCGGCGCCATCTTGTTGGTGAGCGTGCCCGCCACGATCATCAGGTCCGACTGTCGCGGACTGGCGCGCGGCGCGGTGCCGAACCGTTCGAGGTCGTAGCGCGGCATCGAGGTATGCATCATCTCGACCGCGCAGCAGGCGAGGCCGAAGGTCATCCAGTGCAGCGAGCCGGTGCGCGCCCAGTTGACGATGTCCTCGACCGAGGTGACGAGGAAGCCCTTGTCCTGCAGCTCGCGGTTCAGCTCCTGCGTGGCGACCTCGCGGTCGGCCCCGGCGGTGTTGAGGCCGGCGCTCATTCCCATGTCATCGCCCCCTTCTTCCATTCATAGGCAAAGCCGATGGTCAGCACCCCGAGAAACACCATCATCGACCAGAACGCCGTCATCGAGATGTCCTGGAACGCCACCGCCCAGGGAAACAGCATCGCGATTTCCAGATCGAAGATGATGAACAGGATCGACACCAGGTAGAAACGGACGTCGAATTTCATCCGCGCGTCGTCGAAGGCGTTGAAGCCGCATTCATAGGCGCTCAGCTTTTCGGGGTCGGGGTGGCGCACGGCCAGGACGACAGCGGCGAGGATCAGGACAAGGCCCAGTCCTATGGCGACGGCCAGCAGGACGAGGACGGGAAGATATTCCCTCAGCATCTCTTCCACGTGGTGGCTCCTTTCATGCGCGCGCGGGCGCATATCAAGACGGCTGCTTTGCAGATGCGGGTTTACCCCTGCCCCTGCACGGGGTCAACCGAGGCCGCGCATTTTCGCACGATCCCCGGCGCGCCGCGCGGGCGCCGTCCAAGCCGCCGAAAACCGGCGTCAATCCGGGGGTTTGACCATGTTCGCGGGGGCGCGCGCCGCGCCGCCCGGGGGCTGCGACGGTGCCGCAGGGCGCGTCAGCCCGGTGCCCAGCCGGGCTTGCGCCGCGCAAAGAAGGCCGAAACCCCCTCCCGCGCCTCGGCGCCGGCCCAGGTTTCCGCCAGCGCGGCGACGGTCATGGCGATGGTGTCGTCGTCGATCCGCGGCCCCAGATCGCGCAACAGCGCCTTGGACCGCGCCACGGCGCCCGGCGCACAGGATAGATAGGGGGCGATCTCGGCCTCGACCGCCGCATCAAGGTCGGCCGCCGGCACCGCCCGCGCCAGAAGCCCCAGCGACACCGCCTCGCCCGCCTCGAAGCGGCGGCCCGACATGAAGACACGCCGCGCCCGCGCCTCGCCCATGCGGGCGCAGACATAGGGCCCGATGGTGGCGGGGATGAGCCCCAGCCGGGTTTCGGTCAGCGCCATCAGCACGCTGTCGGCGCCCACTGCCACGTCGCACACGGACACCATTCCCACCCCGCCGCCGAAGGCGTTGCCGTGCACCCGCCCTATCAGCGGCTTGGGCAGCGTGTTGAGCGCCTGCAGCATATGCGCGAGCCTGGCCGCCTCGGCCGCGCGCGCGTCCGGCGCCGCGTCGAACTGTTCGCGCATCCAGCCGAGGTCGCCGCCGGCGCAAAAGCTCTTGCCGCGCGCGGCGAGGATCACCGCGCGCACGTCGGGATCGGCGCCGAGCGTCCGCGCCGCGTCGTGCAGTTCGGCGATCATCGCCGCCGACAGCGCGTTGTGCTTTTCCGCCCGGTCGAGCCACAGCGTCGCCACCCCGCGCGCGTCGGTCTCGATGCTCAGTGTTTCGTACATCGCTTCTTCCCCATCATCCCCGCATCGCCCGCGCCATTCCCGCAGCGCGCTCCAGCACCGCGCGGTCGAGGCCGGTTTCACACCCCAGCGCCGTCAGCCGGTCGTGCACCGCCTCGGTGGCGACATTGCCGGCCGCTCCCGGCGCAAAGGGACAGCCGCCCAACCCGCCCACGGCGGCGTCGAAGACCCTGAGCCCGCGCGCCAGCGACACCTCGATATTCGCCAGCGCGCGGCCGGCGGTGTCGTGGTAGTGGCCCGCCAGCCGCTCTGCCGGCACGACCGCGCAGACCGCCGCCAGCATGGCGTCGATGCGCTCGGGCGTGCCCTGCCCGATGGTGTCGCCGAGGCTGATCTCGTAGCAGCCCATCTCGAAAAGGTTCTGCGCCACCTGCGCCGCCGCCTCCGGCGCCACCGGACCGTCATAGGGGCAGTCGGTGACGCAGGAGACATAGCCGCGCACCGGCAGCCCCGCCGCGCGAGCGGCCTCGGCCACCGGCGCGAAGCGCTCAAAGCTCTCTTCGATGCTGGCGTTGATGTTGGCGCGCGAAAACCCCTCGGACGCCGAGCCGAAGACCGAGACCTCGTCGGCGCCGGCCGCGAGCGCCGCCTCGAGCCCGCGCATGTTGGGCGTGAGCGCCGCGTAGCGCACGCCGGGCACGCGATTGATGCCGGCCAGCACGGCGGCCGAATCGGCCATCTGCGGCACCCGCCTGGGGCTGACGAAGCTCGCCACCTCGATGCGCCGGAACCCCGCGCCGCTGAGCATGTCCACCAGCGCGATCTTTTCCGCCGTGGCGATGGCGCGTTTCTCGTTCTGCAGCCCGTCGCGCGGGCCGACCTCGAAAATCTCGACCCGTTCAGCCATCCCATGCCTCGTAGTAATCGCGGGTGTAGATACGCCCGCTTTCCGGTCCCGGCAGCGACGCCTGAAAGGCAGGCCGCTCGGCGATGCGCGCATACCACGCCTCGAGCTCGGGAAAGGCGTCGGTGCGCGCGAAATGCCGCGCCATGTAGACCGCCTGGCCGACGCAGATGTCGCAGGCCGAAAAGCCGCTCGTCAGCAGGTAGTCGCGGTTTTCGACCGGGGTCGAGAGCCGCGCCTCTATCGCGGCAAAGCATTTCTTCAGCCGCGCCGCCTCGAGCCGCATGATCACCGGGCTGCGCATCGCGTCGTCGTAAAGCGCGATGTGCTGCTGCGTCAGGCTGGCGACATGCTGGCTGACGGTCTCGGCGAAATGGACCCAGACCAGCCAGGCCATGCGGTCCATGTCGCCGGGCAGCCGCCCCAGCCCGGCCTCGGGAAAGCTTTCGCAGAGATACTCCACCATGGCGCCGGATTCGAACATCCGCTCGCCCTCGATCTCGAGCGCCGGCACCCGGCCCGCCGGCGAAAGCGACAGGAACTCCGGCTGCCGCAGCGACTTGTCGAACGGGTGTTCCACCACCTGGAAACCGACCCCCAGCTCGTGCAGGAGCCACAGCACCCGCATCGAGCGCGATTGCGGCACATGGTGCAGGACGATCATTCGCTCACCCCTTTTCGGACCCTTCCTCGTCCGCCAGCCGGATCAGCGCGGCGCCGGCCTCGACCTGGGTGCCGGCCTCGGCCAGCACCTCGGCCACCACCCCGTCGCGCGGCGCCAG
>CAZNMK010000123.1:0-5817 GCA_964574045.1 uncultured Roseovarius sp.
TCATGGTGTCGAGCACCTCCTTGATCATTTCCGGGTCGAGCGCCGAGGTCGGTTCGTCGAAGAGCATGATCCGCGGCTTCATGCACAGGCTGCGGGCGATCGCCACGCGCTGCTGCTGGCCGCCCGAGAGCTGGCCGGGGTACTTGTCGGCCTGCTCGGGGATCTTGACCTTCTCGAGGAAATGCATCGCCGTCTCGACCGCCTCGCGGCGCGGGGTCTTGCGCACCCAGATCGGCGCCAGCGTGCAGTTCTCCATCACGGTGAGATGCGGAAAGAGGTTGAAGTGCTGGAACACCATGCCCACCTCGCGGCGGATCTTGTCGATGTTCTTGAGGTCCGAGGTCAACTCGGTCCCGTCGACGACGATCTTGCCCTTCTGGTGTTCCTCGAGCGCATTGATGCAGCGGATCAGCGTCGACTTGCCCGAGCCGGAGGGACCGCAGATCACGATGCGCTCGCCCTGGTTCACCGTCAGGTCGATGTCGCGCAGCACGTGAAAGGCGCCGTACCACTTGTTCATGCGCGCGATCTCGATCGCGACCTCGTCGGAGACCTTCAACTGCGAGCGGTCGACCTTGCGTTCTGTCGTCAGTTCAGACATCGAGGCGGTCCTTTCCTACCTGTGGCCGGTCCGGAGCTTGCGCTCCAGATACATCGAATAACGGGACATGCCGAAGCAGCAGACGAAGAAGAGCACCGCGATGAAGCCGTAAAGCTCCCACACGATGCCGTTCCAGGCGGCGTCGGCGCGGATCGCGGTCGACAATCCCAGCGGGTCCAAAAGGCCGATGATCGACACCAGCGTGGTGTCCTTGAAGAGCCCGATGAACGTGCTGACAATGCCTGGGATCGAGATCTTCAGCGCCTGCGGCATGATGATCAGCCGCTGCGCCTGCCAGTAGTTCAGCCCCAGGCTGTCGGCGCCCTCGTACTGGCCGCGCGGCAGCGCCGCCAGGCCGCCGCGGATGACCTCGGCCATGTAGGCCGAGGCAAAGAGCGTCGCCATGATGATCACCCGCAGGATGATGTCGAAATTCGTCCCCGGCGGCATGAAGATGTTCAGAAGCGTCGAGGCCACGAAGAGAAGCGTGATCAGCGGCACGCCGCGGATGAACTCGATGAAGCCGACGCAGAGCGACTTGAGGATCAGGAGGTCCGACTGCCGCCCCAGCGCCAGCAGGATGCCCAGCGGCAGCGAGATGGCGATGGCCACGATGCCGATCGTGAGCGACAGCATGAAGCCGCCGAAATTGCGGCTTTCGACGATCTCGAGACCGGCGGGGATGACGGAATGGAACAGCCCCGAGGCCAGGCCGACCAGAAAGAGCCACCACACCACCGCCGCTACGACCCCGGCGATGAACCCGCCGAGCGTGCCCGCCGCGGCCGACACCAGCCGGTAGCCGGCATAGCCGACCGCCAGCCCCGCGACCACCGCCAGCGGCGTCCAGACGGAACCGCCCCACAGGAGCCACGGCATGATGAAGGGATAGAGCGCGCTGAACCAGATCAGCCGCCCCGGCACGCGATCCCCGAACAGCACCGGCGCCAGCGCCACCGCCAGCAGCACCAGCGCCAGGATCGGCCGCCAGTATAGGTGGCTGGGATAGAAACCGAACAGCAGCTGCACCCAGCGGTCGCGGATCACCCCCCAGCAGGCGCCGCCGAAATGGCCCTCGCGGCCCATCTCCTTCAGGATTTCGCGGCACTCGGTCAGCGACGCCGCGTCCCAGGTGGGCGAGATCAGCCACGGCACGACGATGCTGAGCACCAGGTAGATGAACCCCAGCGCAAGGATCGTCAGGGCGGTATTGAACCAGCCGGAAAACAGGTTCTCCCTCAGCCAGCCGACAATGCCGACCTCCGTGGCGGGCGGCGCCTGTTCGGGCAGCATGGTGTCGCGCACATAGTTCACGGTCTTCGCATGTGTGCCGCTCATGTCACCGCTCCACCAGTTTGACGCGCTTGTTGTACCAGTTCATCACCAGCGAGATGCTCAGCGAGATGGCCAGATAGATCAGCATCCCCAGCATCACCGTCTCCAGTTCGCGCCCGGTCTGGTTGAGGGTGATCCCCATCAGCGTGCCGGTGATGTCCATGTAGCCCACCGCGATCGCCAGCGACGAGTTCTTGGTGAGGTTGAGATACTGCGAAATCAGCGGCGGGATGATCACCCTGAGCGCCTGCGGCAGGATGACGAGGCTCATGATCCGGCGCGGGCGCAGGCCCAGTGCGGCGGCGGCCTCGGTCTGGCCGTGGCTGATCGCCAGGATGCCGCCGCGCACGATCTCGGCGATGAAGGCGGCCGTGTAGAGCGACAGCGCCAGCCACAAGGCGATGAGCGAGTTGCGCATATACGTCCCGCCCTGGAAATTGAAACCCTTGAGCGCGGGGTATCCGAGGTGAAAACCCAGTGCGAACAGCAGCGCGACAAACGGGACTACCACCACGCCGAGCCGCAGATACCATGTCGTCGGCCGCACGCCGGTCTGGTTCTGGATGGCGTCGGCGCGCGACCTGATCCGTCCCGACACCCAGAATCCCGCGACCAGCACCGCGATGACCGCCAGCAGGTCGAGGCTGATATCGAAATTCAGCGCCCCGTTGCCGAACAGGTGAATATCGCCCAGGCTGCGCGAAAACAGCGGCTCGGGCACATAGATGCCGCGGTTGGTGATGGCGACGGAATCGAATACCTTCATCGTCGCCGCCGGGTCGTCGCCGCGAAAGGCGCTCGGCGCCGGCAGCGATTCGATCAGCACCGCCATGAACAGAACGATCCACAGCAGCACCGGCACGTTCCGGAACATCTCGACATAGACGGTCATGATCTTGGCCACGAGCCAGTTGCGCGACAGCCGCAGCACGCCCACCAGAACCCCCAGAACCGTCGCCAGGGCACAACCCATCGCCGCGATCAGCAGCGTGTTCAGGAGCCCCACCAGCGCGGCACGCAGATGCGGGCTCTGCGACTGGTACTCGATCAGGCGCTGATTGATGTCATAGCCCGCCGGCTCGAACAGAAAGGCAAAGGACGGCTCCTTGCCCAGGTCCTTGAGGTTCTGCGCTGTGTTGGAAATCAGCCAGCCGATCAGGATCAGGAAGCCGATCATCGCGATCACCTGGATGGTCGTCGCACGATACCGCGTATCGTAGATCAGCATCGACAGCCGGAACGACTCCCCGCGAGGGTCGGTCATTGTCGTCATCTGATGGTCCCCGTTGTTCAGCCCGGATTGATTGTTATCGGCGCCTCAGGCGCCGTGGGCCGATGTTTTCGTCCCGCCGCCGCGGAACCGAAAGGGCGTGGAATGCTCCACGCCCTTTCCCCGAGATATCTTACCGGAACGGCGGCGCGTAAAGCAGCCCGCCATCGGTGTATTGCGCGTTCAGCCCTCGCGCCAGGCCGATCGGGGTGTTCTCGCCGATGTTCTTTTCGAAGATTTCCCCGTAGTTGCCGCCGGCGGCAATGGCACGAACGGCCCACTGGGCGTCGAGGCCCAGCATCTCGCCCAGGTTGCCCTCGGTGCCGAGCATGCGGTTGATCTCTGGGCTGTCGCCCGGCGCGGCGGCCATGTCGGCGATGTTGGCGCTGGTGACGCCGTATTCCTCGGCCGCGATCAGCGCGTTGAGCGTCCAGCGCACCACGTCGCCCCATTCGCTGTCGCCGTGGCGAACCAGCGGCGCCAGCGGCTCTTTCGAGATGGTCTCGGGCAGGATCACATGGTCCTTGGGGTTCTCGAAGGCGGCGCGCGTCGCGGCCAGGCCCGACCGGTCGGTGGTGTAGGTGTCGCAGGCGCCGGCAAGGTACTGCTGCTGGCCTTCGGCGTTGGTCTCGATCGGGACCGGCTCGTAGCTCATGTTGTTCTTGCGGAAGAAGTCCGCGAGGTTGAGCTCGGTGGTGGTGCCGGTCTGGATACAGACGGTGGCGCCGTCGAGTTCCTTGGCCGAGGTCACGCCGAGCGAGGCGGGAACCATGAAGCCCTGCCCGTCATAGTAGTTGGTGCCGACGAATTCGAACTTGAGATCGACATCGCGCGAGAACGTCCAGGTGGTGTTGCGCGCCAGCATGTCGACCTCGCCCGAGGCAAGCGCGGTAAAGCGGGTCTTGCCGGTGGTGGGGACGAATTCCACCGCCGTGGCATCGCCCAGCACCGCCGCCGCGACCGCCCGGCACACGGCGACGTCGAAGCCGCCCCAGACACCGTTGGCATCGGGCGCGGCAAAGCCCACCAGGCCGGTGGTGACGCCGCAGTTCAGCTTGCCGCGCGCCTTCACGTCATCGAGCGTGGCCGCCGCCGCGGCCCCCGCCGCCAGTCCGGCCAGGCCGAGCGCGCCAAAGAATACGGATCGTTTCATGTTTACCTCTTCCTGATTGTCCGCCCATTGCAGGGCGGTTGGGTGCAGCACATGACGTACCGCGGAATAGTCCAATTCCCGGAAAACCCCCTCGTATCGACCGAGGCGGCCCCCTCCAGTGACAGAGAGTTTGTGTTCATTCGCCGCGCGCCGTCAACCCCTCGATCGCGAAAAGCGATGCGCAAATCACGGCGTTTTCTGAACTTTACCCTACGTATAGCTGCCTAGCAGTTGCCGCGCGCAAGATCGTGAAACCGTTTCGCGGCACGGAACTCGTTTTCTTTCGCCGCCGCGCGCGCGCGCGCTTCCTCGTCGATGCCCCAGCGTTCCTCCTGCCAGCACTCGTCGATCCGCGACAATTGCCACAGCGTCGGCATGTCGGCGACATCGTCGACCGCCGCCAGGCCGATGACCAGCGACCCCGACAGCCCCACCAGGTCGTGCAGCGCGGTCAGGCGAAAGGGGTCCATCGCCTCGACCTGCCGGGCCAGCGCGCGCAGCGCCCGCACGTCCTGCGGGACGTGCATGACCCCGCAACGGGGAACCAGCCGGGCGCCGTAACGCCGCGCCGCCCAGTCCAAGAGCGGATCCCACGCCGCGGCCTGGCGCCGGGCCAGATCCTCGGGCGCCTCGGCGCGGTAGCACAGCAGGTCGCTGTCGCCATAGGCCGCGATGAGCGCCGCCACCTCGGCGTGCTGGACGCGCACCTTGTCGATGGCGGCGTTGGCGGCGCGGGTCACCGGCATGGTGGCGGGGCGCACCTCGCCTTGCTGCGCGTTCCATTCCGCCGCCACCGCCTCGGCCATGGCGCGGGTGGGCAGGCGCAGCGCCGCCTTGGCCGGGGTGCGCACGGGGCGGCCGTCGAGCTCGACCGCGAACCCGGTTTCGCCGGCGACGACGCGGGCCTCCTTCCAGAATCTCCTGGCCTTCCATCCGCTCATGGGGCGCCCCCCCATAGCCGGTCGAGCACCTCGGGCAGTTCGCGGAAGTCGCGCAGGATGGCGGCCGCATCGGTCAGCCGGGCCGGATCGTGATAGCCCCACGCCACCCCGATGAACGGCAGCCCGGCCGCCGCCGCCATTTCCATGTCATATGTTGTGTCGCCCACCATCACCGCCGCGCCTCTGTCCAGCCCGACATCCGACAGCGCCGCCTCCAGCATCGCCGGATGCGGTTTCGACGGGTGACGGTCGCTGACCTGCTGGGTTGCGAAGAAATGCCCCAGCCCATGCGCCTGCAAGAGCTTGTCGAGCCCGCGCCGCGACTTGCCGGTCGCCACGCCGAGCAGCGTTTCGGGCCGGCCGTGCAGCGCCGCCAGCACCTCGGCGGCATGAGGATAAAGGGGCGATGAAACCGCCGCCCCCGCCCTCGCGCGCAGGCCCAGATAGGCCTCCTTGTACCAGCCCACCATCGCCGCATGGTCCGCGCGCGTCAGCGCCGGCGCCAGCCGCGCCACCG
>CAZNMK010000123.1:5827-7620 GCA_964574045.1 uncultured Roseovarius sp.
GACGTCGAGCGACAGCCCGACGATGCCCAGCACCGCCTCGGTCGCGGGCGGCGGATGCCCGGCACGGGCAAAGGCATGGCCCATCGCCGCGACGATATCGGTCTGGCTGTCGACCAGCGTGCCGTCGACATCGAACACCACCAGCCTGAGCGCGGCGCTCATGGCATCTCCTCGAACGGGTCGTCGGGCGCCTGCGACGGCTGCCACTGAAAGAGCTCCCAGGTGCGCGCCATGTGCGGCGGCAGCGGCGCCACCAGGCGCAGCCGCGCGCCGGTGACGGGGTGGGTGAGCATCAGCGCGCGGGCATGCAGATGCAGCTTGCGGCTGACCTCGCCGCCCAGCTGCGCGCCCCAGCCGTCGCCGAGGTTTTCCTGCCCCGAGCCGCCATACTTGCCGTCGCCGACGATGGGATGCCCCAGTTCGGCCATGTGCGCGCGCAGCTGGTGGGTGCGCCCGGTGACCGGCACCAGCGCCACCCAGGCCGCGCGCCGGCCGGCCGCCTCGATCACCGCGTAGTCGGTGGTGGCGTGCCTGGCGCCGGGGGTCGAGGCCACCTCGCCGGGGTGCAGGCAGCGCATCTTTTCGCCCTCGCCGCGCGGCCCGTGGCCCGGCGCCTTGACCAATCCGAAACGCACCGTGCCCATGCGCGGCGACGGCACGCCGGCGACGGCTGCCCAGTAGATCTTGCGCGTGTCGCGGGCGCGAAAGGCGCCGGCGAGCCGCGCCGCGACCGCGCGCGTGCGCGCCATGAGCAGCACCCCCGACGTGTCCTTGTCCAGCCGGTGCACGAGGCGCGGCGGCTCGTCCGCGCCGAATCGCAGCGCATCGGCCAGCGCGTCGACATGGCGGGTCTGGCCGCTGCCGCCCTGCACCGCCAGCCCCGGCGGCTTGTCGAGCGCGATGATGTGGTCGTCGCGCCAGATCACCGCCGCGCGGATCATCGCGGCATCGGCGTCGGATACGCGCGGGGCCGCGCGCACCGCCGGCGCGGCATCGGCGACGGGCAGCGGCGGGAGGCGTACCTGCTGACCCGTCTCCAGCCGCGCCGACGCCTTGATGCGCCCGCCGTTCACGCGCAATTCGCCCTTGCGGCACATCTTTTCGATCCGCCCCTGCGACAGCTGCGGATGGCGCCGCCGAAGCCAGCGGTCCAGCCGCTGGCCGGCCTCGTCCGCGGCGATGGTCACGGTTTCGACGCCGCTCATGGCACCGCCGCCCGCATCAGCGCCATGCCCAGCACGATCGCCGCCAGCGACAGCCCGACCGAGGCCGCCACATAAAGCCCCGCCTGCACCGCCTGCCCGCGTTCCCACAGCGTCAGCGCATCGAGCGAAAAGGCCGAGAACGTGGTGAACCCGCCCAGGAGGCCGGTCATCAGCAGCGGCGCCAGCCGGGTGCCCCCGAGATGCGCCATCGCCACCACCAGCGCCCCCATCAGGAAGGAGCCGAGCACGTTGACCGTCAGCGTCGCCCAGGGAAAGCCGGGACCCAGAAACCGCATCGCCGCCACGGATGTCAGATAGCGGGCCGAGGCGCCGAGCGCGCCGCCGATGGCGACCTGGATGAGGTTCGTCAGCATGGCCGCGTCTGTCGCGCGCCGCCTCCGTCTTGTCAAGCTGGGCGTCGGATCGGGGCTTCTGGCCGGCCCGCGGGCGCGCTAGCAATATGGAATCGCAGTTCGATACATTGAAATCCGGGCGCAACAGAGGTTCGCGCCCGGCCCCGAGGGTGGGCGCAATCGCGCCCGCCCTGGGGGGCGGGGCCGGGCGCGAACCGGATCGCAAGCGATCCGG